>CAYLSR010000025.1:0-12070 GCA_964385855.1 uncultured Mogibacterium sp. | reverse complement strand
AGACAGAAGTCGAGATCGTAGATCCGGAGAACGTGGATTTGACCGTAAAGCGCGAGAAGATGAGCGAGACCAGCTTCGACGCGGAAGGGTTCTCCGTATACGCGGTGGTGTACACGGTGGATTTCTCGTTCGAGATCGATGGCAAAACATACGATTTCAGCATCAACGGCGGAGACGCTGTTGGATTCCGTCAGATTATCAAAGATCTGGGCATTCTTACCAACGGGGTAAAGATCGAAGGCGAGAACGCTGAACTGGACAGCAGGATCGATGAGCTGATGAGCAATATCGAGAGCGTGAAGTTCAGCAAGCCGAAGCTGCTGTGGGTCGAGCATGTCACAGAGGACACCGCCACATGGAAGATCATGCAGGAGCATGATCTGCTGCCGGAGTATCCTGCCGGAACGACGGATCAGGACTTCTGCAAGATCTATATGCGCGAATTTCAGGCTCCGGATTGGGTGTTGATCGCGCTGAAGCCGTTTGATACCGAGGAAACGCTGACAGTTACGATGAAGACTGGAGAGGTCTTTACCATTAAAGTGACAGACGCGCAGGACGCGCATCTGATCGACGACGGTCAGGGCGGAGAGATCGTGCAGACGATCAATAACCCGAACGGAACGACGATCGACCTGTTCGACTACTGGATCACGGATAACCTGCGGGATGCTAAGGGCATGAATGGATGGCCGGGACATCAGAATCAGGATGATCCATATGGGAGTTACAACTTTGATTGGTATAATTATTATGGCCAGCGTCAGTATCCTCAATCCAATCCAATGGATCAAGACCGTGACAGGAATAATGATTGGTATATCCAAAACAACTATCTAAGAGGAAATGGTAATAACCAGGGCATCAACACTAACCATGCATTCAAATTCTACCCGGGCGCTGCCGGAACAGTAGTTGACTATGGTGATAAGGGATGGCATATCCATGGAACCAACAATGCCTGGACCAACAACCATGACAAGTATTCCTCCATCAACAGCTGGACGGGTACAGCGGACCCGACACAGGGATTAGTTCAACCGTACCTGAACAGCCAGGGATATCCTCAGCTTACCAATAACGGAAACCTGGGAACGGACGGTTCGAGCCTGAACTACCTCTTTGACGATACCGCCCATGCCGGCAAGCAGAAGTACGAAGGCGTCAACAACCTGCTGTACGTCAATCCGGATGGTTACTATACCTATGACAGCTGGTACTATTCCGCGGATTTCGATAAGAACAGCAAGGATTTCACGCTTCGCGAACACGCTTCCAATGCAACGCAGGCACAAAAAGGCTTCTGGCCATTTGGCGACCGCGTCAACTGGCACGGCATGCACATGACCGTCGACTTCTCCATGCCGGTAAACGGGCAGGTCCTGAACCCGAAGGGCGTGTACAAGGACATGGAATTCGAGTTCCATGGCGATGACGACACCTGGCTGTATATCGACGGGATCCTGGTCGGCGACGGCGGCGGCATCCACAACCACACGAAGATCAACATCAATTTCAAGACCGGACTTGTTCTTGTGACCGGTACGGATGACCCGGTCGCGGATCACGTAGGAACATACACATCAGAACGATATCTCGACGACATCTTCCGCGATGCGCTGGCCGCGCAGGGCAAGTCTCAGGCGGAGATCAACGCTTACATCGCGGAGAACTTCGACGGGCATACGTTCAAGCAGGGCGCTCACCACACGTTCGAGATGTTCTACCTCGAGCGGGGCGGCAGTGAATCCAACCTGTTCATCAAGTACAACCTGGTTTCCACCACGGACTTCTCGGCGCACAAGTCGTATCACATGCTGCAGAACGATCCGCACGCGCGCCTCGAGAGAGACCAGTTCAAGTTCGAGCTGATCGGATTTGATAATACGGACCTGGACGGCACCTTCCAGCAGGCGATCATGCCGGCAAACGGCACGCCGACCGGGGATGGCACATACGCGAATCCAAAGAAGATGCACTATGAAGCAACCGCTTCTTCACCTGGCTACACGTCCCTGATCACCGGCGTGACTGAGGATGGTAACGTCAACTTCGGCAACATTCAGGTACAGGCTTCACAGGCCGGCATGTCGTACAAATACATGGTCCGCGAGGTCGTTGATCCGGATGCAGAGAACGCGGATGGTATTGCGTGGAAGGACGCGACCGAGGAGCAGAGAGCAGAGGGCGGCTTCATCGACTCGAACGGCATCACCTATGATGGTCGTGTGTACTACTTTATCGGGACTGTGCAGGAGACCTCGCCGGGATCCGGGCAGTATGAACTGAAGAAGACGAGATACACCGACGAGACCTATTCTGAAATCGACACGAAGACCAAGTTCTTCAGCTTCGTCAACGGCCACGTCGAACCGCTGACGCTGAAAGTCCTCAAGAAGAGCGACACGGACAATCACAAGCCGTTGTCCGGCGCACAGTTCAGCCTGGTACGCGCGAAGCATGTGGTCACGAAAAATGATCAGGGCGAGACGACTGAAGAAAAGTGGATCGTGAGACCGGAGTCCACGCCGAAGACCGGAACGACCGCGAATGGTAACTTGTCCTTCGATGGCCTGACCGAGGGCCATTACATCCTCGAAGAGACGGCTGCTCCGGCGGGGTATACCAGAAACGAGACCTACAGATGGCTCCTGACGCTGACCAAGGAAGACTCTGCAGATGAGATCGTCCTCGTACCGACGATCCGGCCGATCGATGCAGATGGACATGCGACGGGTGAACCTGTTACGCTCACCGTTAATAATGATCATGTCATCGAGCATGAAGTCCTCAACGGCAAGCTCCCGAGAGGCCCGCTGACGGTCGAAAAGAAGTGGCTCAAACCGGACGGCGAGACAGAGTACACAGCGGAAGAGCTGGCGGAGCTCGGTGATGTGGTGCAGAATACGCAGATCACCGGTGAGCTGTGGCGGAGATATACGACAGAAGAGCAAGTCGGCACCTTCACGCTTGATGAGGACAACAACTGGAAGGTCACATGGACCAGTGATGATCTGCAAGAAGACGATTACGATTACGAGTATTACCTCAAGAACGTCTCCGAACCTGAACTGGAAGGGTACACGTTCATCAAAGATCCGGAGATCACCACAGAAACCGTGACCGGTCACGTGACTTACGCGGTCAAGAACATCAAGGACGGTCCGAAGACCGATCTGACGGTCCGAAAAGTCTGGGGCGACAATGTCGACCATTCCGGTGACACGATCTCCTACAAGATCCAGCGCTCGGAATTCAACGCTGATGGCGGGGCTGTCGCGGGACCGTATGATTATATCGAGACCGGCAAGACAGAGGCAGTAATCTACACGCTGAGCGCGTCGGATGTGTACAATGAAGTCGCCTGGCAGAAGCACCATGAGGATCTCCCGGCCACCAACGGCAAGGAGGAGACCGATCCGGATTACAGAGTGTACAAGTACTCCGTCGTCGAGGTCAATCCGCCGGCGAACTACACGGCGTCCTACCTGACGATCACGGAACCGAGCGGCGACGAAGAGCCATATGAGATCACGGTCATCAAGAACAACCCGACCGACGCCCGTGTCTCCGTTGAGAAGAAGTGGATGAACAACGGGAAGACCGAGGAGATCACGACGGGACTCCCGGAGGGCGCGTACATCACCGGAACGCTGAAGAAGTCGTACACGTGGCAGGAAGCCTCAGGTTCGACAGTAAGGGTGTACAACAGGCTGTGGGCAAATGGGCAGATCCTCAGCACGACACTGTATCGCACATATCCTGACGTGCAGACCGGTTCGGGATTCAGCCTCTGGGCGATCGACAGCAACGGAAATGAGCCACTGAACGGTGTTCAGGCTAATGGCAGCGCGGTGAGCCAGACAGGCGATACCCGTACGTATAACATGGGTAGCTGGTCAGATACCACTCAGGCATATGTTGTTCCGATCAGCGGCGATACGGAAATCATTCTGGACTGGGCATACAACACAGGTTTCCAGAACGGCTGGCATTACGACGTCGACTACACCCAGGCCTCCGGCAACGGCGGTCAGTCCCACTCCGAGACCGAGACCGTCGGCACCTTCCGCATCGACGCTTCCAACGACTGGAAGTGGGTCTGGACCGACCGCGAGCTCGACCAGAATCACGTGTACACATACTTCTTCGAAAATGTTCAGGAACACACCGCGGACGGCACGGTCGTCGCGAACTTCGACGGGTTCAATCCGCCGGAAGTCGGCCAGCTCACGCAGGGCGCGGATGGCCGCTGGACCGCCTCCATCATCAACGAGCAGGTGGATCTGAAGACCGAGCTCACGCTCAAGAAGGTCGATCTCAAGGATCTGAACAAAGATCCGCTGACCGCGGACGACCTGCTCGCCGGCGCGAAGTTCAAGCTCGAGAAGTACACTTCGCTGCAGCCGGATGTCGCGGATGAGGCGTGGAACAGCGAATTCTCCGTGGAGACTGCAGGAAACGGGGACGGTACCTTCACCTTCTCGGATCTGCCGGTCGGCTACTACAAGATCGTCGAGACCGATTATCCGGACGGGTATTCCAGAATGGAAGCTCCGCCGATCGTCGAGATCCGCAAGGTCGAGGGCGAGAATCAACTGGAGGTCATCCAGGTCAACGCGAGCGGCGAGCCGATCGCGGACACCACGGGGCAGATCATCCGGATTGTCCCGAATCAGGCCACGGTCATCGTCGGCAATGAGCGGGGCATCGAGCTCCCGCACACAGGCGGTATCGGCACGGTGCCGTTCACGCTGGCAGGGCTTGCACTGATCATCGGCTGCGGGGTCATCCTGAGATCCCGGTACACAAAGAGAAAGAGGGTATAGGTCGTTATATCCACATTGAGAGGGTGCGGTAGTGGGAAGGTTCTCACTGCCGCACTTTTGTGTTAAAATGAAAGATGACATTGGGACGGTTCTTCTGTCAGCTTTTGAGGAACAGACGATGAAAGAATTACTCGATATTGTAGACCGCAACGGTGAACCGACGGGCGAGACCGTCGAGCGGAGCATCGCGCACCTGGAGGGCATCCCGCACAGGACGTCACATCTGTGGATCGTGCGGAAAAGAGCCGACAGGATCGAAGTGCTCCTGCAGAAGCGTGCGCTGACCAAGTCGTTTCCGGGCTGTTACGACATTTCGAGCGCCGGGCACATCCCGGCGGGGGATGGTTACAGGAGTTCCGCGATCCGCGAGCTTCGGGAGGAGCTTGGGCTCACGGCTGCAGAGGAGGATCTCGTCTGCTGCGGGGACCGGCGGATCGTGTGGGACGACGTTTTCTTCGGAGAACCGTACCACGACCGGCAGTACACCCGGGTCTTTCTGATCTGGCTCGATCCGGACGAAGCCCGGTTCGTACTTCAGGAGGAAGAGGTCGACAGCGTCCGCTGGATGGACCTCGAAGAATGCATCGAGGGCGTGATCGAGGGCAGGTTTCAAAACTGCATCGCTCCGGAAGAGCTGGATATGGTCCTGAAAACCGCGACGAGGTCCGGCGGAACGGATCGGCTGGAGTACGAATATCGGAAAGCATGACGGGGCGTTTACCATGCAGGAACTCATCCTACCGCTGCTGCAGGCGACCGACTTCCGCATGGAAGTGCAGCCGGTCTTCGGCGCTTTTCACATCCTTACCGCAGCTGTCCTGGTCCTGGCGGCAGCTGCGGCGGCCCGGCACTTCCGGAACCGGAGCGAGCGCTTCCGGATCCGGCTTCTTGCTGTGTGCGGATGGTTCCTGATCCTGACGGAAGTCTACAAGCAGGCCTTCCTCTATTACATCGTCAATAACGGACAGTACGACTACTGGTTCCTGCCGTTCCAGCTGTGCTCGGTGCCGATGTACCTCACCGTTCTTTTGCCGTGGCTCCGGGGCAGGGCGCGGGAAGCCGTCCTGACCTTCCTCGCGACGTACACCTTCGTCAGCGCGGTCGCGACATTCCTCTATCCTGCGGACCTCCTCCGCCCGTACCTGCTGCTGACGCTCCACGGGTTCCTCTGGCACGGGATCCTGCTGTTCATCAGCCTGACCGTAACGCTGTCCGGCATGGCTGATCTTACTGCGCGCGCGTTCGCCCGGGCAACCGTGCTGTTCGTGCTGCTCTGCGCTCTGGCGGTGATCCTGAATGTGATCGCCGAGCCGTTTGCCGTGAGCGCCGCAGCGCAAGGCGCTCCGCATGCGCATCCGAATATGTTCTACCTCAACCCGTATCACTACTCCACACAACCGCTGATAGGCGGCGTCCAGCAGCGTCTCGGCATCCCGGCGGGTTTGATCGTCTATATCGCAGCGATCATCGGACTCAGCGGGATGGTCTGCTTTGCGTTCCGGAGGAATTCCGCGAAGTGAGAGCATGACAGCGGGACGGTTCTCCCTGTCACATTTTTGTGTTAGAATGAAAGAAAAAAGAGGGATGGTTCTTTTGTCACATTGCAGCATGATCCAAAGAGAGGGAAACCGTCATGAACGATAAAGAGTTGTACGGGATCGCCGTTCAGGCGATGGCGCGCGCATACGCGCCGTATTCGAATTTCAGGGTCGGCGCGGCGCTTCTGACGGAGGACGGGCGCGTGTTCACCGGCGTCAATGTGGAGAACGCGACGTATGGCGCGACCATCTGCGCCGAGCGCACGGCGATCGTCAAGGCCGTCTCGGAGGGCGCTTCCGGGTTCGTGAAAATCGCGGTCGCGTCGAGCGGCGGCAAAGCGATGCCGTGCGGGATCTGCCGGCAGGTGCTGGCGGAGTTTGCCAGGGACATCGAGGTCCTGACCGGAGACGACGCGGAGCACGTGGAGCAGTACCGGCTCGCGGAGCTGCTGCCGTACAGCTTTGAGCTGGAGAGGTGATCGGACGATGGAAACGCAGCCGGAACTGTTTGAAGCCTGCTCCAGGATGGAGCGGAGGATCATCGAGGGGTACATCTGCGCGGCCGCCAGAGGCGAGAAAATCACGGTCCGCTCGATCACGGAGGACATCGGAATCAACCGGAGCACTTTCTACAGTTGTTTTGATAACATTCAAAGCGTGTATGATGCGATCCGGGATGAATTCGTGCGGTGCGCCCGGCAGATCCTGATCCCTGCCGGCAGGAAGGTGGGACTTCTGCAGATGCTGACGGACTGGGCACGCTTCTGTAGGGTGCACAGCCGGATCTATCTTGCCATGCGTGAGATGCCGGGAGGCGATTTCGCGGAACGGATCACGGGCGTGTGGAGCGACCATCTGGACATCATGCTCAACCTCGATATGGTCCCGAGCGACAGCTTCCGCCGGCTGCACCAGCTCTACATCCCGACGACGAACGAAAACACCGTGTACATGTGGCTCAAGCATCAGGATCAGCTGGAGCTTTCGGACAGGCAGCTCGCGCAGATCTTCAACAACCAGCGCGTCCACTACGTGACGACGGCGCTCGCGAGCCAGCTGGGCGATCGCGGGGATACGGTCATCAACGAATACATGACGTCCGAAGTGATTTCTATGCGCCGAATGCGGTCGCTTCTGGATACCGGCAAAGAGGACTTCATCCGCAGCACGTTCACGGAGGACGAAATCCTGCAGGCGGAGGAGAGCTACATCCCGCCGTTTTATTACGCGCAGTTCTACGCCGGGAAGCGGGCGATTTCCCGGTCAGTCACCGGACATATCGATAAGAACCTGTTTCCGCACATCTCGATCCGGATGATCCGGAGCAACACGCCGTTGCTGACGGAAAACACGAATGTAACACTGACGGGTCCTGCGCTGGAGCTTGCGGAAGAGAACAACATCAACCGCATCCGCCTGACGACGGCGGCAGAGTCGGAGTACGTCACGGCGTTCGTGCTTTCGACGATCTGAAAAAGGTTAGGACATTTTAACCGACATTTTGATTCGAAATGTCGGTTTTTGCTGTCAAAATTCAAAAAAATGTCGACTTTCGATAATTATTTTTTTCACAAACGTTTACATCCGAGGGCCGGATTGTTCTTCAAAAGGAACAATCCGATTTTTTATAATTTTAATAGAAGTATTGCCGAAATACTGCAGTTCAAGGAATGGTTTTTGATGAAAGGAGGGATAGAAAGATGGATTCCGTAACGATGACCATCAATGGAAAGGAATACACTTTCATGATCGGTGAGGGATTCGGACAGATCCCGGTGAATGAGACGCTCGTGATGACGCTGAGGGAGCGCCTCCACCTGACCGGGACGAAATTCAGCTGCGGAGAAGGCTGCTGCGGTGCCTGCGCGGTGCTGATTGACGACCGGGCGGAAGCATCCTGCACGACGCTGACCGTGGAATGCGGCGGCAAGAACATCGTCACGATCGAAGGGCTCGCGGATCCTGTGACCGGAAAGCTCGACCCGGTGCAGCAGGCGATCCTGGACTATTCGGCGTTCCAGTGCGGTTTCTGCACGCCGGGGATCATCATCGCGGCGAAGGCACTGCTTTTGCGCAATCCGGAGCCGACGCTCGATGATTTCAAGGAAGCACTGTCAGGAAATCTGTGCCGGTGCATCAGCCAGTATCGGGTACTGGAAGCACTGGACACATTAACGAGAAAGGAGGCGTGAGATGCCAGAGTACAGATACCTTGGAAAGGCGACCGCCAGAAGGGATGCCCGGGGGATCGTGACCGGTGAGCAGGTATTTACAGAGGATTTTATGCCGAACGGCATGCTTCACCTGCAGTATCTGAAGTCACCGCATCCGAACTGCTGGATCAAAGAGATCAACGTTGAAAAGGCAAAAAAGGCGCCGGGCGTGCACGCGGTGATCACGTATAAGGATATCGATAAACGGTGGATCTCCGGGTTGCCGGATCAGAAGTACGTGCTGGACCGCCACCTGAGATTCGTCGGCGCCGCGGTCGCGCTGTGCGTCGCGGATTCCGAGCAGGAGGCACTGGATGCGCTGGAGCTGGTCGAGGTCGAGTACGAGCTCGATACGCCGGTCTATACGGTCGAAGACGCGATGAAGCCGGACGCGCCGCAGCTGTGGGGCGAGCGGGATGATTTCCAGTTCCCGAACAACCAGTTCCCACCGGGCTGCTTCATCTTCGACCACGGCGGCGAACCGATGTACCAGGTGGTCCGAGGCGACCTCGAGGAAGGCGAGAAGAAATGTAAATACATAGCGGAAGGAGAGGCCCGTTACGACAAGTTCCCGACGCCGCTCCCGATCGAGAACCCGATCGTCATCGCGCAGTGGGAAGATGACGGCTCCTGCTCCTGCTGGGTCAGCACGCAGGCGCCGCACCTGTGCAGAACGTCCAATGCGCTGCACATGGGCGTCCAGCTCAACGTCAAGGCATTTTCGGTCGGCGGCTCGTTCGGCTCGAAGGTCGCCATGACCGAGCAGCTATTCTATGCAGCCTGCGGTTCCAAGGCTTGCGGCGGTGTCCCGGTCAGATGGCGTGAAACGAAGCAGGAGCATCTGCTCGCGCACGACCTGCGTCTCGGGACGGTCTGCAAAGGGCGGATCGGCATGGACGAGGACGGCATCGTACAGCTCGTGGACGCGGATCTGCTGGTCGATACTGGCTATACCTCCGACCTGGCGCAGGGCATCGGCTCCGTCGGGCTCGGCGAAGTCCAGCTCGTCCTGTCCAAGTGCAAGGCGTGGAACTTCGTTTCGAAAGTCATCGCGACCAACCGGACATTCTCCGGCGCTGTCCGCGGATTCGGCGGGCAGGAGATGAAGTCGGTCGTCATGCTCCTCTGGCAGGACGCGATGATCGACATGGGAATCGATCCGGTTGAATGCTTCAAGAAAAATATCGTCACACCGGGCGATGAGTACAAGTGGCGCGACGCGCATATGTACACCTGCCGGGAAGTCGACTACCGCAAGGCGATCGACGAGACGGCCAAGGCGTTCGGCTGGGATGAAAAGTGGAAAGGCTGGCTCAAGCCGACTTCGGTGAACGGCCGGAAGGCCCGGGGCGTCGGCGTATCGCTGCACTTAAACGCGGATGCCGGCGAGGACAACACGACGGCTTACGCGAGGATCGACCACCTGGGCTTCGTCGCGATCCATCACGGCGGCGCGGAGTTCGGTCAGGCGCAGAGAGCGAACGCGATGATCAAGGTCGCCGCGGAGGCGCTCAACATGCAGATGGAAAAGATCCGCATCACGGATGCGGACACCAGGAACACGCCGGGCGACTTCGGCCTGCAGGGCTCCCGGGGGACCAAGTGCGTGGAGACCGCGATCTGGAACGCCTGCAAGGACCTCTATCAGAAGATCCTCGAGCACGCTTCAGAATACGTCTTCCACGGCCAGGTGCCGCCGCAGGCGCTGGAATTCAAGGATGGTTTCGTCAAGATCAAAGGAGAAGAGATGGAGCCGATCCCGGTCATCGCCTGCATGGTAGACCCGTTCAGCACGATCACCGGATTTGGTGAATACAAAGAAGACTTTACGACGCCGAACTTCTTCCTCAATTTCTGTGAAGTCGAGGTCGATCTGGATACGGGTTATGCGGATGTCGTGGAACTCTGCGGCGGTACGGATGTCGGCCAGATCATCGACCCGGTTCAGCTTAACATGCAGATCGAAGGCGGGATCGGGTCTGCCGGTGTCGACACGGCGCTGTTTGAAGGTCATGTCCTGGATACCTATACCGGCCGCAACCTGACAACCAGCCTTGCGGATTACAAGATCCGGACGTTCAACCAGTTCCCGAATTACGACAAGAAAGTCATCCTGGAATCCCAGTTCGATGTCAGCCCGATCAAGGCGCTGGGCGTCGGCGAGATCACCGGGGCTGCCGCGCCGGGCGCCGTGATGATGGCGATCTCCAACGCGGTCGGAGCGAAGGTCAGAGAGTATCCTGCGACGCCGGAAGTCATCCTGAAGGCGATGGGAAAGATCTAAAGGAGGTTCGTGATGAGAAAATTTGAACATAAAAGCGCAGGGTCTTTTGAAGAGGCTGCTGCCCTGATTCATGAGTCCTCAAACGGTGCGGTCATCGCCGGAGGAACAGATCTGATCGGGACCATGAAGCAGGCGATCCTCGAAAAAGCGCCGGATGTCCTTGTCGATATCAAGACCATTGCAGGGGCGGAAGGCGTCTGCCTCAAGGAGGACGGGTACCACATCGGTGCGTTGACAAAACTCGCGGATATCGAATTTGATGAAGAACTCAAGAAGGCGCTTCCGGGGCTGGCAGAAGCGGCGCGTACGGTCGCGACGCCGCTGATCCGCAACAAGGCGACGGTCGGCGGCAACATCTGCCAGGATGTCCGGTGCTGGTATTATCGGTATCCGCAGTATCAGGGCGGCCGGTTCGATTGCGCCAGAAAGGGCGGCGAACTCTGCTACGCGATCATGGGAGATGACCGGTATCATTCGATCTTCGGCGGCAAAAAGGCGGGACTGACCCCATGTACGGCGGAATGCCCTGCGGGGACAGATATCCCGGGTTACATGAACCGGATCCGGCAGGGCGACTGGGACGGTGCGGCGGAGATCCTCCTCCGTGCGAACCCGATGCCGTCGCTGACCGCAAGGGTCTGCCCGCACACCTGCCAGGAGAAGTGCAATCAGTGCAAGCACGGTGACTCCGTCAGCATCCATTCGGTGGAGCGCGCCCTCGGCGACTATATCATGGAGCATGTGGACCGGTTCTATCCTGCACCTGCGAAGGAGACCGGCAAGAAGGTCAGCATCATCGGCGGCGGCCCGGCCGGGCTTGCTGCGGCGTTCTATCTGCGCAAGGCCGGTCACGCGGTGACCATTTACGAAAAGATGGAGGAAGCCGGCGGCGTCCTGATGTACGGGATCCCGGAATACCGCCTGCCGAAGAAGTATGTGAGAGCGTTTGTTTCCGCCATCGAAGGAATGGGTGTTGAATTCAAACTGCAGACAGAGGTCGGCAAGGCGATCACGATCGAAGAAATCGAAGCGACCAGCGATACGGTGTTTATCGATACCGGCGCCTGGAAGCAGCCGATCCTCGGGCTGGACGGCGAAAACATGACGCGCTTCGGGTTGGACTTCCTCGTCGAGGTCAAGAACTTCGTCCAGAAGCAGATCGACCGGAACGTCCTGGTCTGCGGCGGCGGCAACGTCGCGATGGAC
>CAYLSR010000024.1:11067-12213 GCA_964385855.1 uncultured Mogibacterium sp. | reverse complement strand
GGCTTTGTTGACGGCCGCACCGCCGAACAGGATCATCACGATGAAACGCAGCCACAGGAGCGCCAGAAACAGCGACGCCAGCGACCCGTACAGCTGTGAAGACCGGTAAAACCGCGGGATGAAAAACGCGAACAGCTCCGTGAACACATACCAACCGACCGCCGTAAAAATCGTACCGGGCAGCTGGCTTTTGAGCTTCTTCCGGCCGCGCGGCAGATACGTGTAGAGCATCAGGATCACCAGGATCACTGCCACGATGAGGAGGAGGCTGCTGATCTGCAGGATCGAAGTCAGCCGCGCCTCGATCTCCGACGCGCTCTCCAGCCCGAGCCGCTCCAGGACGGTGAAGACCAGCCGGATGATCGAATCCCTGAGCACCTGGAACATCAGAATCGCCGGGATCAGCAGGATCAGCAGGACCGTATAGAACAGCCGACTCGCCATATCGCGTACGACATTGCCCTTCTCCAGCGGATCCAGCTGGGTCAGCCCCTTCTGGATGGCGCCGACCCCTGCGCTCGCAGACCACAGGGTCGTCACGACCGCGACCGACGCGAGCAATCCGCTGGACTGCTGCTTCAGGTTGATCATCATGTTCTGCACGAACGACCGGATCGACTCCAGGTCCGGCAGAATTCTAAAGAGCAGCTCCGTCACGTCCTCCGGCGAATAGCTCGGGATCAGGTTGATCACCAGGATGATGAGCATCATGAACGGGAACAGCGCCGTGATCAGAAACAGCGTCGCGTTCCCCGCGTAGACCATCAGCGCGTTGTCCGTATAGATCTCGGCAGTCCGGCGCAGGATCTTCCCCGCCCGCGAGTTCTTCCACTTCTCCATGGCGCCCTCCCTTCTTGCTGTTGCTTTGATTATACCGCAGGCTCCGGAGAAAGTCACGGAGTGCTGCGGGGAATGACGGAAAGCCGAGAGTTTTTCCGGCTTACGTCACTCCGAAGGCCGGCAGGTGACGTAAAGATGGGAATTTTTTCTGTCTTACGTCACTCCGAAGTCCTGCCGATGACGTAAAGCCAGGTGTTTTTTCTGGCTTACGTCACTTCGAAAGCCTGCCGGTGACGTAAAGCCGTGAATTCTTTCTGTCTTACGTCACTCCGAAGTCCTGCCGATGACGTAAAGCCAGGTGTTTTT
>CAYLSR010000024.1:0-10967 GCA_964385855.1 uncultured Mogibacterium sp. | reverse complement strand
TCTGGCTTACGTCATTTCGAAGGCCGGCCGGTGACGGAAAGATGGGATTTTTTTCTGTCTTACGTCACTTCGAAGGCCGGCAGGTGACGTAAGGCCAGGTGTTTTTTCCGGCTTACGTCACTCTGAAGGCCGGCAGGTGACGTAAAGCCGGAAGTTTTTCCGTCTTACGTCAATTTGCTTTTTCCGGAAGAACGTGTTACGCTAGGGAAGACACCACGAAAGGAAGACAATACATATGCACATTGAAATCAGACCCATGCTGGAAACCGACCGCGCAGCGGTCCTCGCGATGATGCGGGACTTCTACCACTCGGAGGCTGTCCTGTCGGACGGCTCGGACGAGATCTTCGAGCGGGACATCACCGCTTGCGTCTCGGAGGATCCGATGGCCGAAGGCTGGGTGTTCACACGGGATGGCGTTGTCGAGGGCTACGCGATGATCACGCGCGGCTTCAGCACTGAATACGGAAAGCCGGTCATCTGGCTCGAGGACCTGTTTCTGCGAGAAAAACTCCGCGGGACGGGGCTGTCCGACCGGTACTTTGACTTTGTGAAAGAGCGGTATCCGGATGCGATTCACCGGCTCGACACGGAGCCGGAAAACACCCATGCGATCGAAGCGTTCAAGCGGAACGGGTTCGAGGCATTTCCATACTTTGAGATGATCCGCCGGTAGCCGGCGAAGGAGGACGATATGAACGACAGACAGAGGATCACCGATCTTTTGGACTTCATCGCCGCGAGCCCGACCTGCTTTCACGCAGTGAAAACCATCCGCGGGCAGCTGCTCGAGAACGGCTTCCGGGAACTCTCAGAGGACAGCCTCTGGCAGCTTCAGCCGGGGGACTGCTGTTTTGTGCGGCGAAATGATTCGTCGCTGATCGCCTTCCGCGTGCCGGAAGGCCCTCTTCAAAGCCTGAAGATCGCCGCAGCGCACACGGATTCGCCGTGCTTCAAGATCAAGGGCCTGGACCCAGAGATCGCCGTGGACGGACAGTATCTGAAGCTCAACACCGAACCTTACGGCGGCATGCTCATGGCGCCGTGGCTGGATCGGCCGCTTTCCGTGGCCGGGCGGGTCGTCGTCCGCACGCCGCAGGGCCCGGAATCCCGGCTGATCCACATCGACCGGGAGCTCCTGCTGATCCCGAACGTCGCCATCCACATGAACCGGGAGGTCAACAAGGGCAAAGAATACAATCCTCAGATCGACCTGCTGCCGCTCTTCGCGGAGTGCGGCGATCCGGCGGAAGCGGGCCCGCTGTTCCGGCAGCTGATCGCGGAAAACGCCGGGGTTTCGGACCCGGAAGACCTGCTTTCCGCTGATCTCTTCGTGTACAGCCGCTCGCCGGGCAGCATCTGGGGCGCGAACGAAGAATTCTTTTCCGCGCCGAGGCTCGACGATCTCGAGTGCGTGTACGCGCTCTCGCAGGGATTCCTGCAGGCGCTTCAGGGCAGCGCCAAAGGAGACGGCTGCCTGAAGATCCTGGCGCTCTTCGACAACGAGGAGGTCGGAAGCCGCACGCCGCAGGGCGCGGATTCGACCTTCGTGACCGACACCCTCTCCCGGGTCCGGGAGGCGCTCGCCGCACCGCGCCAGAACTGGCTCGCGGCGGCCGCGCGCGGCTGGATGATCTCAGCGGACAACGCGCACGCGCTGCATCCGAACCATCCGGAACTCCACGATCCGCAAAACCACCCGGTCATGAACGGCGGACCGGTCCTCAAGTATACCGCCTCCCAGCGCTACGCGACGACCGCTGTTTCCGCGGCGCTGTTCAAGGAGCTCTGCCGAAGCGCGGGTGTCCCGTGCCAGGAATTCTACAACCGCTCCGACATCCCGGGCGGCTCGACGCTCGGCACCATCTTCGACACGCATCTGTCCATTCGAACCGTCGACATCGGGCTCGCGCAGCTGGCGATGCACTCCCCGTACGAGACCGCTGGCACCCGCGATCTGCCGATGCTGATCCGCGTGATGAAGGAATTTTTCGCCTGAAAACACGAAAAAGGCCCTGAACGGGGCCTTTTGTCATGCAAAAATATGCAGATTACGCGCTTTTTAACCCGTACAGTTCACATCGCGTCCGAATCCAGCACGATCGTGAACGGTCCGTCGTTCAGGAGTTCGACCTTCATCCAGGCGCCGAACTCGCCGCGCTCCACGACCGGCACGCGCTCTTTGCACTTCTTCAGGATGTACTCGTACAGCTCGTTTGCGCGCTCCGGATCGCCGGCATCGGTGAACGACGGCCGGTTGCCCTTCTTGCAGTTCGCGTACAAGGTGAACTGCGAGATGACCAGCAACTCTCCGCCGATGTCCGCGAGCGACAGATTGGTCTTGCCGTTCTCGTCGTGGAAGATCCTGAGCTTGACCATCTTGTCGACCAGCTTGTCCGCTACGGCCTCGTCATCGAACTTCGAAACACCGACCAGCACCAGGAAACCGTTCCCGATCTTCCCGATCACCTGATCGTCCACCGTCACGCTCGCGTGCGTGACCCTCTGAATGACAAATTTCATCGTTTCTCTTCCTCCTCTGACTGTCGGTTCCTTCTGCAAGCATGAGCATACCTTTTCCCGCGTCGTTTGTCAACCGCTTTGCCCGGTCCGGTCATCCCTTGCAATTTCGCGCCCCATGCAGTACAATTGATGCGAAGTCCGTTCCGAAAGGAGAACCTGCCATGATGAACCCCTTCACCACCATCCCGGCCTTTCTCAAGGTCCTGGGCGAGATCAATACATTCAACCGCCTCGCGCCGCAGCTCGAAAAGGCCCGCGCGGAGGAGGATTACAGGAAGGAACGCGAGATCATCCTGAAGGGCACTTCGGAGTTCGCGGACCGGATCACGGAGAAGCTCGGATTTACCGTGACCATCCTGGGGGAGGAGAACATTCCGGACGAAGGGCCGGTCTTCATCATCGCCAACCACCAGAGCTTCGCGGACATCTATGCGATCTACTACGCGATCCGGAAGTTCCAGCTCGGCTTCATCGCGAAGTCCGAATTCGAGGGCTTCAAGCCGCTCGCCACGGCGATCAACTACACGCGGTCGGTCTTCATCAAGCGCGGGGACGCCCGGGAGGCGGTCGAGCTCATGCGGACGACGACCGGGATGCTCCGGAACGGCTTCACGCTCGCGGTCTTCCCGGAAGGCACTCGGAGCCGGGGTGCGGACATGGCGGAATTCAAGCCGGGCAGCTTCAAGTTCGCTCAGAAGGCCAAGGTACCGATCCTGCCGATCTCGCTCGAGGGCGGCTACCACCTCTGGGAGGAGAAGGGCTCTTACCAGAAGACGCACATAAAAGTAAAGATCCACCCGCTCGTGCACTACGAGCAGATGGATCGTAAACAGCAGCTTGCCGCCAACGCGGAGATCGAAGAGACCATCCGCAAAGGCCTCGAAGAGCTGCGTGCTCTGCCGGACTGATTGCAGTCCGGTTTTTTAGTTCATGAGGAGCCCCGCGATCAGGAAGCAGACCGCCGAAGCGACCGCGCCCATGAGCCCGTACGGAAGCTGGGTCGTCGCGTGGTCGAAGTTGTTGCAGCCCGTCGCGGCGGATGTGATGACCGTCGCGTCCGAGTAGAAGCAGATGTGCGAGCCAAAGACGCCGGCGCTGAGGACCGCGGCAACGGAGACCGTGATGTCCGCACCGGTCGCGACTGCGATCGGAATGACGATCGGCAGCGCGATGATGTACATGCCCCAGTTCGTTCCGGTGATGAACTCCGTGATCGACAGCGCGATGAAGACTGCGAGCGGCAGGAACTTCGGCGAAACGAGCGATGTCGCGACGTTGATCACGTACAGCGTGAAGTGCACCTGCGCGCTGACGTTCGCGAAGAGGAACGCCAGGACCATGAGGATCAGCGGCAGGATCATGTTCTTGAGGCCTTCGAGGGAGACATCGACAAACGTCTCCGCATCCATGACGCCGTCAGCCAGATAGTAGACGAACATGAACGCCATGGTGACCAGCACGCCGGCCTGCATGTCCATATCGAGCAGGAGCGTCGAGAAGATCAGGACGAGGATCGGCAGCAGCATGTGGGCGAGCTTCGGATTGTCCGGAACGGTGATCCCCTGTCCCGCGTGGATGTCGATTTTTTCACTGCCTTCCGGCGCGAGCGGACCGCCCTCCTCCACGCGCTTGAAGGCTTTTTTCATCGGTCCGACGATCGGAATGACGCCGAGGATGACGAGCGGCACGATCAGCGCGGCGAACCATCCGTAAAAGTTGAACGGGATCGTCTTGATGAAGTACCGGAGCCCTTCCCCTGCCGGTGCCCAGTCATTTGCCTCCAGGATCCTGCCGCAGAAGACCGACCACGTGGAGACCGGAATCAGCACGCACAGCGGTGCCGCGGTCGAGTCGACCACGTATGCGAGGAATTCTCTCGGCACTTTGTGCTTGTCCGTCAGCGGCGTCATGCACGCACCGACGGTCAGAGAGTTGAGATAGTCATCGATGAAGATGAAGATTCCGAGCATCCAGGTCCAGATCAGGGAGGATTTCCACGTCTTGGCCCTCTTCGCGACCCATTCGCCGAACGCGTAGGCGCCGCCGCACTTCTCGATCAGTGCGATGATGCTGCCCATCAGGCCGCAAACGATAATCAGCCAGGCGATGTCCTCGTCCATCATCGTGGCCAGCAGCGAGTCACTGAAGTCCGTGAAGATGTTGCCGAGCCAGGTCCCCTCCCCGACCGTCACCGGCCGCGAGACCATGATGATCCCGATCAGGGACGCCAGCGTCAGCGATTCGACGATCCGCTGCGTGATGAAGATATACGCGATCAGGAACACCGCCGGCGCGATGGAGAACACCCCGAAGTTTTCAACCTCCGGTGGCAGGAAGTACGTCACGAGGAACGTGACAGCCAGCACGCAGATGATCCCGATCAGCGTCCTTTTCCCATTAAAGTCTTTCTTCGTGTCTTTGAATGGATTAAACATTATCAGCCCCCTTGCCTTTGAGCAGCTCCGGAAGCCTGCGCCCCGGAATCTGCGGATTTATTTACAGATAGGTCAGAAACCTCTTCTTCTGCTTGTGCATGAAATACCGGACATACAGATGATGCAGCGGATTCTTGTCCGCGCGGTAGTCGATCGGGTTGCTGACCCGGCCGGCCGCGTACTGCTCCGCCACGCGGGCCTTCCGCCGGTCGTCCTGCACGTACGCGTCGATGATCGACTGCGGGATCTTGCTGTACAGGTGCGGCCGGTCCGCCGTGATGCAGCCTTCGAACGTCTCCCCGTCGACCCACTCCCGGACGTACCACTCCGCTGTGTTGTAGCCGGCGCCGGTCACGTAGTAGCTGCTGCTGCCGAGCCTCGTGTTGATCTCGAAGAACTTGTACACCCCGTCCCGCGGATCGTACTTGATGTCGAAATTGGCGAACCCCACGTAGCCGACCGCCTCCAGCAGCCGCACCGCGCTCGCCGTCACTTCTTCCGGCAGCACCTCGGAGAGGATCGCGGCCGGATTGCCGATGGAATTCTCCTCGTGATCCTCCATCATCGTGTTGCCCGCGGCGATCAGCCGAACCCTGGACCCCTTGTCGACGTAGCACGTCAGCAGGTGCATCCCGGTGTCGTCGCCCGGCACGAATTCCTGGATCAGGAACTTGTCGGTGTAGTCCGATGCACCGACCAGCGCCAGCAGTTCCCGGAGCTCCTCCATGGAACCGACCTTGTAGACTTTCTTCTGCCCGTCGAACGTCGCGTTGTAGTACGCGGCGCTGTTGGACGGCTTGGCGATGACCGGGAAGTCAAACCCGAGCTCGAGCTCCTTAGGCTCCCGGAAATCATACACAAAAGTCTTCGGATATGCAACCCCATATTGGTCGCAGAGCTCATAAAAATGTTCCTTGAGGACCAGTCGGTCCAAAAGCGGCCGGTCGATGTACGGGACGATGTAGCCCATTTTCAGGAGCGCATCCTTGTTTTCGATGATCATGCGGATCTGCCAGTCCCGGCAGCCGATCACGAGCTTGTGCTCCTCCGGGTACTCCTTCATGATCTGCGCCATCCTCTGCAGGAAGACCGCCGGATCGGTCAGCTCCGGCTCCTCGATCGTCGTCAGGATGCTCGTCTTCGTATTGAGGATGTTCTTCGCCGTCGTGACCGCGACGGACGACACCCCGTATGCCTCGTGAAACGTCCGCGCCTGGCTGTACGCGGCAAAATCGCCGCCGACCAGGACGGGCAAGAGGTCATTTCTTTTTTTCATTGATAAACTCCCTCGCTTCCTTCGCCGAAAGCAGTTCCTGCTCGATGGCCTCCTCCGGCAGTTCGAATGAGCCCTCCGCGGAAGCCACGCCCACCGCCATCGCCGCGCGCTCCAAAAGATGCGCCGCGAGCCACGGGTTTCTGACCAGCGCCGGCCCGACGCATCCGGTATAGAGGATGTTGCCGGTCTCCGCGCCTTCCTGACCGGTCCCGTCGTTTCCGCGCCCGTAGATCACCTTGCCGAAGGCCTTCTGCCCCTCCCCGAGCGTGACGTCCGTCAGCTGGATCTGGTTGCCGATCACCTCGAGCCCGGCCGAGGTCCGGATCCACAGGTCGTCCCCGTGCACCGTCTCGCGCTCGGTCATCGTCATCTTGAGGAGTCCGAGCCCCGGGACCGTCGTCCCGTCCAGCCGGCGAAACTCCTCCGCCAGGATCACCCCGCTGCTGCTGACCGCGACGATCATCTTCTCGCTGTCCGCGTAGGCGCGGAAGTCCTCGAGCCTCGCCCGCTGCACCTTGAGGAGGTCCTCCATGCAGGTGAGGTCGCCGCTGGCGTAGTAGATCAGATCCGCCCAGTCGAGCGGGATCTCCTCCTCCAGCGTGTTGAGCCTGCGCATCTCCACCGGCATCTTCATCTCGCAGCTGATCCGAAAGAGCGCCATCAGGTCGCCCCGGCTTCCGAACACGTTGAGGACGTCCGGGTACATCCACAGGATGTGCAGCGCTCTCGTATCCGCCGGCAGACCGAGCGCCTCGACATTCCGGAGGACCTGCTGCCCGGTGCTGTTTTTTCTGATATCGTTAAATATACTCATGGTTCCTCACGCCTTCTTCGGCTTCTTGTAATACGGGATCTCCTCCACCAGGTAGACCGGCTCGTCCGGGAGCGGCTGCAGCGCCGCGGCCAGGTCTTCCTCGTAGCTGGCCGGCAGGACCGTCATCTTGGCCGGATCGAAGCCATCGTACAGCATCCGGACCGCGGCCGCGCGGCCGATGGCTTTGGACATGCACACGAAATGCCCGGCGCCGGACTCCAGCACCGGACGGAAATCCACGTCAAAGAGCGCCAGCGTGTTGGTGAACGGCGGATAGTAGTCCAGCGTCTCGTCCAGGCCGAACAGGAAGATTTTTTCGGACGGATCTTCCGCGACGAGGTTGAGCGAAGACTGGATCGTCTCCGGGTTCTCCTGCTTCATCTTGATATAGTGGAGGGTCTTGCCCGCGATCTCCTTGGTCGCGAGGCGCCCGCGCAGATCCGAGAACGTCTCGAAGCCGTGCCGGATCTCCTCCTCGGTGAGTCCCGTCTCCCGCGCCGCGTCGAAGACGGAGATATAGCAGTAGAGGAAATACGGCGTGCTGAAGTTGAACGGATAGCGCTTTTCACCGATCGTAAACGCGTGGCCGTCGTAATCCACCGTCCCGACGGTGTAATCCGCCTCGCCTTCCCCGCCGAACCCGCAGACCGGGCACTCGAACGGGCCGACATTCTCGATATTGTGCGCCCTGTAGACGATCGCGTTGTGGCACTTCGGGCACGGCATGGTGACCGAGAAGAAGTCCTGTTCCTTGTGGTAGGACTTGCTGTTCTCCCGCACCGCGTAGCTCACAGCCCTGCCGGCGAATTCGCCGAGCGCGTACGTGCGCGGCTCATCCTTGTTGATATAGGCCGTCACATCCTTGCCCATCGCCTCGGCGATCTTCCGGGCGATCACGCCCGGCTCGCCGTTCCGCTGCGTCTGGTCCTTCTGGATGTTGGTGATGATGAGGTGCTTCGCCGGGAGCTGCGCCCGGATCAGCCTGAGGTACCGCTCATCGGTCTCCATGACCACGTACTCCGGCCGGACCCGCCCCAGAAGCGAGCTCTCCTTGATCAGCGTGGTCGCCACGCCGGAGAGCATGTTGGAGCCCTCCAGGTTGGCCGCCACCGTACGCCCGCTGCCCGTAAAGACGTGGTGCAGCAGGTTGACCGTCGTGCTCTTGCCGTTGGTCCCGGTCACGAAGACCGCCTTCTCCGGGTCGATCCCCTTCAGATGGCTCACGAAGAGCGGATCGATCCGGAGCGCGAGCTGCCCCGGCAGGTTGGTGCCCCGGCCCTTCGCGATCAGATCGATCGCGAGGACGGACAGCTTGGAGATCCATAATGCGAGATAAAAACGAACGATTGTCAAGTTCAAGATTCCTTTCACTGTATGCTTTTTCTTCTGTGCTGCATCACCTTGCGATCAAAACTGTACATTCGTCGCCTTTATTCTGCAGGAAGCATTTGCGTAGACGACATGGAATTGCAGGGAGGCGGCCGCAGGCGATTCGCAGGAACGAGCCCGAGCGATGAGTCGAGGGTCGTTCCCGAAGAGACAAGGCCGCCGACCGGGCAATTCCGGAGTCGGAGCGCCGTGCTTACTGCAGAACAAAGACGCGTTTTTACAGTTCTTTCGTATCGATTGTAAGCTGCTCATTCTGTTTTTTCTTTTTCTTTTTCGGCTTCTTGGCCTGCGCCTCGTCGTCGACGACCTTCGCGAAGGAGACAATCTGGTCGCCCTTCTCGATCTTCATGATCTTGACGCCCTGCGTGGTCCTGCCCGATCTGGAGACTTCCTTGGCCCGGATGCGGATGATCACGCCGTTCGAATTGATGAGCATGACTTCATCCTCATCGCCGACCAGCGTCGCGCCGACCAGCGTCCCGGTCTTCTTGAACTTGGTCTTGTCGTACGTCGCGACGCCCTTGCCGCCGCGGTTCTGCAGGCGGTACTCATCGAGCTTCGTCCGCTTGCCGAAGCCCTGCGTCGTCATGACGAGCATCTCACGGCTGCCGTCGATGTCGAGCTCCATGGAAACGACTTCGTCGTCGCCCGTCAGGCTGATCGCGCGGACGCCGCCGGCGCCGCGGCCCATGCTGCGGACGTCATTTTCGCTGAAGGCGATGGCCATGCCGTTCCTGGTCGTCACGTAGATGTTCTCATCGCCATTGGACTGGCTGACGGAGATCAGCTTGTCGCCGTCCTTGAGGGTGATCGCGATCAGGCCCGTCTTGCGGTTGGTGTCGAATTCGGACATCGGCGTCTTCTTGATCGTGCCCTTCTTGGTGATCATGACCAGATAGTCATCCGGCGAGAACTCCTTGACCGGGATGACCGCCGTCACCTTTTCCCCGGCGTTCATGTTGAGGAAATTGATGACCGGCGTGCCCTTCGCCGTCCGGGAAGCCTCCGGAATCTCGTAGGCCTTGATCTTGTAGACCCTTCCGGCATCGGTGATGAACATCAGGTTTCCGTCAGTTACCCGCACCTGGCAAAGGAGCTATTCCGGCAGAACGGCGCAGACCACGGGCGACAGGCCGTATGAAGAACATCAGGTAGTCGTGCGTGGATGTGATGATCAGATCCTTGACGAAATCCGAATCCCTCGTCGTCAGCCCGAGGATGCCCTTGCCGCCTCTCCGCTGCGCCTTGTAGGTGTTTTCCGGCACGCGCTTGATGTAACCGAGGTGCGTCATCGTGATCGCGACGTCCTCGACGTCGATCAGCGCTTCCTCGTCGAGCGTCCCGTCGTCGGAGACGATCTGCGTCCGTCGCTTGTCTCCCCACTTCTGCTTGATCTCGAGGAGCTCGTCCCGGATGACGCCCATGAGCTTGTGCTCGTCCGCCAGGATCTCCTTGTAGTACGCGATGCGCTTGCGGAGCTCGGCGAGCTCGTTCTCGATCTTCTCGCGTTCGAGTCCCTGCAGTCTGGCGAGCCGCATGTCGAGGATCGCCTGCGCCTGGATCTCGGTCAGCCCGAAGCGGATCATCAGTTTTTCCTTCGCGTCGTTGTACGAGGACCGGATGACCCGGATGACTTCGTCGATGTTGTCGAGCGCGATGATCAGACCTTCTAAGATGTGCGCCCTGGCCTCCGCCTTCGCGAGGTCGAACCGCGTCCTTCTCGTGACGACTTCCTTCTGGTGCTTGAGGTATTCGTCGATGATCTGATAGAGGTTCAGGATCTTCGGCTCCCCGTTGACGAGCGCCAGCATGATCATGCTGAAGCTGGTCTGCAGCTGTGTGTGCTTGTAGAGCCGGTTGAGGATGACGTTCGGATTGACATCCTTCTTGAGCTCGATGACGATGCGCATGCCTTCGCGGTTGGATTCGTCGCGGATCGCCGAGATGCCGTCGAGCTTCTTGTTCTTGACGAGCTCGGCCATCGATTCGATCAGCCGGGCCTTGTTGACCTGGAACGGGATCTCCGTGACAACGATCCGCACCTTGCCGCGGGACGTCTCCTCGATCTCACACTTCGACCGGACGTTGACCTTGCCGTTGCCGGTCATGTACGCCTCATGCGCGCCCTCCCGGCCGAGGATGATCGCCCCCGTCGGGAAATCCGGCGCCTTGACGATCTTGATGAGATCTTCAATCGTGCAGTTCTCATCCTCGATCATCTTGACGCAGGCGTCGATGACCTCGCCGAGGTTGTGCGGCGGGATGGACGTCGCCATGCCGACCGCGATGCCGTTCGAGCCGTTGATCAGGAGGTTCGGCACGCGAGATGGCAGGACAACCGGCTCCTGCTCTTCTCCGTCGTAGTTGTCCATGAAATCCACGGTATCCTTTTCGATATCGCGGACCATCTGGAGCGAGAACGGAGACATCCTGGCCTCCGTGTACCGGGAAGCCGCAGCCCCGTCGCCGTCGACGGTCCCCGCACCGCGTGATGCCGCTCTGCGAAGCATACGAAAAATGCGGCGGCTGC
>CAYLSR010000023.1:2944-12832 GCA_964385855.1 uncultured Mogibacterium sp. | reverse complement strand
GATAGTACTCGGACTTGTCGCTGTTCTTGGTGTTGTTGTCCGCCGTCAGGTCCACGTCGTTGAGCGTGACGGAGTTCTTTCCTTCGATCACGATGCCCTGCGAAGCCGTCGAGACCAGCGTCGCTTCATTGACCGTGATGTCCGCGGTGGAGTAGATGACCGGGGAGCCTTTCCCGTCCGTCGTGTAATGGCCGCCGGTGACCGTCACGGTCCCGCCGCCGCGGTCGGAGCGGATCGCCGCCGAAGAATTCCCGGTCGTGTGGATCGTCAGATCACTGGCGTTCATCGTGCCGCCGCCGGTCGTCATGAGTCCGCCGGAGCAATTGCCCGTCGTCTCGATCACGGAATGCGAGATGTTGACCGTCGTCCCTTCACCGTAGGAGAATACGCCGTTCGCATGCGTCCCGTCCGTCGTCACGACCATGTCCGTGAGATCGAGCGTCGCGCCGTTCGTCGCGAAGATCGCCGCGTTCTCGCCGTAGAAGTCGGCTTCATCGCCGTCCGCCTCTCCGCTCTTGATGACCTTAGTGTTTGAATACGACGCCTCTTCTCCGTCCGCCTCGATCGCGTGTCCGCCGTCCGATGTATCTTCGATTGTCTCATTGATCGTCAGATCCTCCTCCGTGAGAATCGTCTCCTCCGCCGTCACCGGACTGTCCGCACTCGCCGCAGAACCGTCACTGCCGCAGGCCGTAAAGGTCATCAGCGTCAGCGCAGCGGTCAGGATGATGGCAAAAATCTTTTTCTTCTTCATTTATTTCCTCCTTGGCTGTAATTCCTTGATGTACCTGCAGTATAGCACGGATTTCTTAACCGAAACTTAAAGCAGGCCGCTTGGGCCTGCCTTTTTGCTTATCTCTATTCACTCAGATTCAGGAACTTCTCGATGTTCTCCTCGAGCCCGACCACCCACAGCGTGTCGCCTTCGAGGATCTGCGTATCCGCCTCCGGCATCATCACCGTTTCGTCCTCACGCTGCAGGCCGATGACCATGCAGTGCGTGTAATCCTGGATCCCGGAGTATTTGATTGGCTTGCCGCAGTACGGCTCCGACCCGGTGACTTTGGTCTCGCGGCAGATGAGCGGCACCTGCGCCTCCGTCTTGCCCAGCCCCATGAAGTCCTTGAGGTTGCCCATCGTGTATTTCTCGCCGATGTACTCTCCGTCGCGGAAGCGCAAGATTGACTTCTCGACGCCGACCGCGAAGACCCGGTCGCCGGCGAAGACCTGCGTCTTGCCGTTCGGCAGGAAGAGCATCTGCGTGCCGTGCTCGATCTTGATGATGAAGATGTTCTGGCTCTTGCCCCAGCCGAGTTCCATCAGCGTCTTGCCGGAGTAGTCGACTTCCTTCGGCACCACGAAGGACAGGAACCGGTAGTCGTCCTCGAAGGATTCCGCGTACCCCGGAAGGACCACATCGCCGCCCGTCATCATGCTGGCGAAGAGGAACGACGCTCTCTTGAGCTTGGAATACCGCCGCCGCTGGCGATAGTCGAGGATGAAGAGGATCACGCCGATGAACATCCAGCCGACGAACATCGCCGTCGCGAAGGAGCCCATGTAGACCGGCTGACCCGGGATCAACAGCAGCGCCAGGAGCACCGTCATGCTGATGCCGGCGAACCAGGCCATCTTCTCCCCGCCCGGGATGCGGTACGGGCGCTTGAGGTTCGGTTCGGAGTGGCGAAGCCTGATGAGGCAGTACGCGGTGATCATCCAGCTCGTCACGTAGCCGGCCGCCGAGAAGGTCGTCAGGGAGCCGATCAGACCGCTGCCGAGGAACGGACCGGCGATCGAGGCGACCAGGCAGACCTTGAGCGCGTTGATCGGCGTCTTGTAGACCGGATGCTGCTTCGCGAGCACATCCGGGACGATGCTGACGCGCGCCATCGCCATGAGGATCTGGGAGGAGGCCATCATGAACCCATTCCACGTGGTCAGCAGGCCGCAGATCGCGCCGATGAGGATGAAGAGGTACAGCCCCATGCCGACCGGGCCCTGATAGATGTTCTTGAACAGCAGCGCCGCAGCCGGGCTGTCATAGCCGATGAACTCCTGCCACGGCATCGCGCCGCCCAGCGTGAACAGGAGGAGCGCGTAGAACAGGCACGACAGCACGACCGTCAGGACGACCGTCTTGCCGATCGACTTGACGTCGCCGCCCGCGCTCTCGATGCCCTGCGGGATGGTTTCAAAGCCCGCGAGGAAGAACGGCGCGGACGCCAGGATGACCAGCGCGCCGCCGATGAAGGAGTGGTGAGAGCCGCTGCCGATGTTTTCATAGACCGGCTGGAAGTTGTCAAAGCTGAACCGGCCCAGCGCGAAGATCATCGCCAGGATGCCGGCGCCCACGAGGATCAGGCACAGGACCCGCTGCATCGAAGCCGAGGTCGAGACGCCCTTGCGGTTGATGAGGAACAGGATGACCGAGATCACGAGGCCGACGATGATGTGCCCCGGATAGACTTCCGCGCCCGCCAGCGTGTACAGCGGGCTGCCCGCCTTGAGCTGCGGCACGAGGATGCTCATGATGTCCACGACGTAGATCGCTTCCCACGGGATGATCGTGATGAATGCGCCAAATGCCGCCCAGCCCGAGACGAACGCGATATTATCTCCAAAGGCCCGGAACGCGTAGGCCATCCCGCCGCCGGAGACCGGAAGCATCGCGCACAGCTCGCAGTAGCAGAGCGCGATCGGGATCATCAGGACCAGCGCCATGATGTAACCGAGCGCCGCCTGGAGCGGTCCGCCGCTGCCGGCCATCCAGCTGTTGATCGAAACCGCCCAGCCGACGCCGACGATCGCGCCAAAGCCGATACAGAAAAAATCGATCGCCGAAACACCTTTCTTCTCCATTTTCCGCCTGTTTCCTCCTCTGATCACAAACAGCAGTCCGGGTACCGACCGTGGTCTCACCCCGGGTATGGAATAACGTCTTATTATTTACTTTTTACCACTGAAGTTGGCACTTGTCAAGTGCAAAAATCGTTGAAATTCCAACTGGTACAACCCTCTATCACCACTATGTTGCCACTTCGGGTTGTCACTTTTGGTTGTCACTTTCCGGACTCATTCCGGCATGAAAAAAGAGCCGGCAAGCCGGCTCATCCCGCTCTTTTCTCACGTCCTCAGGTCATCTCAGGCCCGTTCACCCGTCTCCAGATAGTGCCGGATCTCCTCCGGGCTCATCCCATCCAGTCCCATCCGGACCAGCGTCCTGCCGGTCTCCCGGTACGGCTCATCCATCAGCGCCGAAGCCATGCAGACGACGGACTCCATCAGCGGCGTCTGCACGCCCATTGCTTGCGCCAGCTCGATCATCGCGACCAGCGAGAACGGCGCGTCTTCCACCAGATAGCGGTCGTTCAGGGTGTTCGGCCCCTCGACCGGCAGGAACACCTCCGTGCTCCCCTGAATGCAGTCGTAGACCGTCTCCCTCAGCGGGCAGTACCCCATGCGGTACAGCCGTTCCTTCACATCGAGTTCGGCGTACCCGTAGGCGCGGCAGATGGCTTTGCGTTCGTCATCGATCTTCTGGATGACCCGACCCACGGACGGCGTGATGCCCTCCGCGTAATGATAGTGCTTTCCGTAATATTCGATCTTGCCGGCATTGAGCACGACCGGCGCCGGATGCGTGGTGGCATTCCCGTTGTTGAGGCTCGTCTCCAGCACGTCACGCGTGAGCACGATCGCCGGGTACATCGACCGGACGAGCTCGAACATCTCTTGACTGTACTTTGCCGGAAACACCGCAAAGAGCAGATACTGCAGCATCAGGCGGATCCGTACGCCGTCCGCGCCGACCTTGCGCACGGTGTACGGGAGCGTGTGGATCTCCGCGATTCGGATATCCTTTGCGGCTGCCCGTTCGCGAAGGATTCCTGCGAACACCAGCGCGCCGCCGGTGCTCCCCGGGGAGAGCACGATCCGGTCCCCATCGCGCAGGTACGGCGCGATCCGCTCCGCGACATCCTCATGCGCGAAGGAAGGCACCACGATGAAGATGAGTTCCGTATCCCGGAACGCGATAGATTCCTCGCAGGTCACCTCGTGCAGCGTGACCGGCCCGACCGGTCCCACCCCGTATCCGATGATCGTGCGATTCTCCCGGATGGCGTCGAAGTTCCTGCTGTGCGAGCGGTCAACATAAAGCGTGATCTCGTGCCCCTGTGAAGCCAGATCGATGGCAGTCGCAAACGCTCCGTTCCCGCACCCTACAACAGTGATCCTCATACGTCCTCCTCTCATTATCGCATTTATTGTTACGCTTATGCAGGAATTATAACACAAAAATGTGCGGGGTGTCAACAGCTCCCCCACACATAAATATCGCTATGTTGTCACTTTGCCTTACTCCGACGCCTCGTCCTCTGCAGGATCATTGTCCACGATCCCGTAGCCCATGATCTCTTCGGCGGTGAGGTCATAGCCATTCCGCTTGCAGATACCCTTGAATTCATCATCCTCCAGCTCCTCGCCGGTCTCCGGATCGATCCAGCCGGCATTTCCTTCGATCGTAAACACCCGGCCGTCCCGCACGGCGGAGACATACCCCACGTGATCCGCGGTCCCGTTGTCATTGTAGTCGAAGAAGATGACATCCCCCGCCTTCGGCTCGTACTCCCGGTCTTCCCAGTGATCGTGCTCGCGGAACCAGGTGACGCCCTCCTGCACGAAGGAAAACTTCGGCACCTTTTCGTCCAGACAGTCGTTCTGGTCGGCGACCCAGGAGATGAAACAGCCGCACCAGTCGACCCAGTAATCGTAGCCGTACCATTCCGCGTATTTCTCTCCGCCGGTGTTGCCGACCTCCGCGGCGGCCGTCCGGATCAGCGGCGAATCGCCGTCCCATTCCTCGCCGCCGGCGATCATCATCTCTTCGTAATGTCTCTGTGCTTCCTCCAGCTCCTGCTTGTGCCGGATGTACCGGTGGATCAGCAATCCGTTGACCAGGACCAGGAGCACCAGCGCCCCGGCGAGGATGGCTCTGCGCCGCCGCATCCGCTGCCTGCGCTGGCGCCTCCGGCGGGCCAGGATCCTCGCCCGGATCTGCTCATCTGTGATCTCATCAATGTCGATCAGGATCTTCTGTCCCATCTTCTGATCGAATACCCTTTCTCCCCATCTGTTTGCTTTAACGAATCATAACCTCTGACATTATAGCCGTTCTGAACGCTGTTTGCATGAAAACTGCATGATTTTTCAGGAAACCGCCTTCAGGTAGCAGCTCACGATGAACTCGAGCGCGACCGGCAGGCCGTTCTCGTCATCGATGCGGAACCTCGGGTTGTGGTGCGGCGTCGGATTTTCTTTGTCCCGCGGGTCCTGCATGCCGATCATGATGAAGGCAGCCGGTTTTTTGAGGGTGTAGTACGAAAAGTCCTCCGCGCCCATCTGCGGGAACGGGATGGTGTTGACCAGCCCCATTTCGGCCGCGACAGCTTCCATGACCTCCATCGGGTGCCCGCCGAGTTCCGTTGACGGATAGCCGCGGCCGATCTCGAATTCGTATTCGCAGCCGAAGGCCTCGCACTGCGTCCGGCAGATCTGCTCGGTCCACTCGTACATCTTCTCGATGAGCGCGTTGTCCAGCGTGCGGATGTTGCCGCCCAGGATGCACTCCGACGGGATGACGTTCGGGACGTGATCGGTCCCGGAGTGGATGTACGCGGTGGTGATCACGCCGGATTTCAGCGGATCCACGCGGGTCGTGATCATCTGATTGATTATGTTGGCGACAGATGCCGCGCAGAGGATCGGGTTGTTGGACAGGTGCGGGAAGCCCCCGTGTCCGCCCTTTCCTTTGATCACCAGCCGGTATTCGCCGACCGCGGCATGCGAGTGGCCTCTCACCAAACTGACCTCGCCGATCGGCTGGATCGCGGCGGCGTGCCACGCGTAGATCTCATCCACGTCCTCCATGACGCCTTCCCGGCAGAGGGTGACCGCGCCGCCCGGCAGCTTCTCTTCCGCCTGCTGGAAGATGAACTTGATCTTCCCTCGGATCAGCTCCCGGTGCGCCGCGAAGAACCGCACCATCGCGAGCAGCACAGCCGTATGTGCGTCATGTCCGCAGGCGTGCATCACGCCGTCGTTTTTAGAGCAATACGGCAGATCGTTGTCTTCCTGAATCGGCAGCGCGTCGATGTCGGCGCGGAACGCGATCGTCGGTCCGTCTTCGGCGCCGGTCAGGCAGCAAACGACCGAATTGCCGCTATACCCCTCTTCAAACTCCACCCCGCAGGCCGCCAGCTTTTCCCGGAGAAACGCGGCCGTTCCGGTTTCCTCAAACGACAGCTCCGCGTTCGCGTGCAGATAGCGGCGGTCCTTGACCGCCTGCTGCGCCAGTGCTTTCAGCTCTTCTTTCCATTCCGTCATAATCTCATTCCCCTTTCCTGTTCTCTTGCAATGATACCTTTTTTATCCTGACCCATCCAGTGCGGCCTGTCAGCCTCTGTCCGGCAGATACGCCGAGAACGCCGTCGGGATCGAGTACGTCTTCGCGAGCTCGTCCGCCGTCGCCTGCAGCAGTCCCTCTGCAGGGGATGCCGGCTTAGCGTCGACCGCATACCCTCTCATGTGCCACTCCCGGTGCGTGAAGATGTGCTTCGCATCCGCGAGCCTGCGGATCCCGGCCGGCTCCAGGCCCAATCTGCGGCAGGCTTCCGCGGCTTCTGCCTCCGAGAGCCAGCCCTCTTCATTCGGGAATTCATAGAGGCCGGCCAGTAGCCCCTTCGGCCCTCTCCTTCGGATCACGTACCGGCCTCCGGTTCGGATCACCAGCACCGTCTTGCGGTCGACCGCGCGGGCCTTCTTTTCCTCCCGCAGCGGCAGCTCCGCCTCCCGTCCCGTCCTGTGCGCCTCGCAGCAGTCCTGCCACGGGCAGCGCCCGCAGTCCGGCGCGCCGTTCGGCAGGCAGATGGTCGCGCCGAGGTCCATCAGCGCCTGATTGACATCTCCCGGCCGGTCCTCCGGCAGGAGTTCCAGAAAGTATGCCTGCGCAGCCTTCTTCGCCTCCGGCGTCCGGACGCTCTCTTCGTACCCCGTCGTGCGGGCAAAGACCCGCAGGAGGTTGCCGTCCACGGACGGGACGCGCACCTGATACGCGATGGATGCGATCGCCGCCGCGGTGTATTCGCCGATCCCCGCGAGCTTTTCGAGCTCCTTCGGTTGGTCCGGGATCTTCCCGCCGTACCGCTCCACAACCTGACGGGCCGCCTTCTGCATGTTGCGGACCCGGCTGTAATCCCCGAGGCCCTGCCAGAGCTTCAAAAGCCGGTCCTCAGGCGCCTCCGCGAGCGCGCGGACATCCGGCAGCTCGCTTAGAAACCGCTCGTAATACGGGATCACCGTATCCACCCGGGTCTGCTGCAGCATGATCTCCGAGATCCAGACATGATACGGCGTCGGATCCTCCCGCCACGGCAGGATCCGGCGTTCTGCGTCATACCACCCGAGCAGCAGCCCGGTCTTCGGATGATACCTGCTGTCTTCCATCCTCTTCCTTTCTGCTCAGGCGACTCATTTCCCGTTCGCCGCCTGATACTCCGTCTCCCAGCCGTCGATGAAGGCCTCCTCGACCTCATACCAGCGGCTGTCCCGCTGATCCTCCGCGTACCGGATGAGCGCCTTCCCCACGCCGGTCCGCCAGCTCTTCGGCGGCATCGCCTGGATGTTCCAGGTCACCGGCTTCCGGCCCTCCCGGAGGTAGGTCAGGTCCTGGCGGATGAAGATGTTGTCGGTCTTGACGGCGGTATCGAACGGGCAGATGAGGCCCATTTCGTTCGCCATCGTCTCCTTCCCGGTCTGGGAGGTGACGCACCACTCAAGGAAATCGACCGTCGCCCGGAGGTCTTCCTCCGCGGCTCCGCTGTTCACGCACCAGTAGTGCTCCGACCCCGAGCAGAGCCCCTGATTCTTCTCGTCGCCGACGCCGAAGTAGATCGGGATCATCGTCAGGTCGTCGTCCGCAAACAGCCCTTCGCCGACGAGCTTCTCGTACTCCCAGGAACCGTTCTGGTAGAACACCGCTTTGCCCTCCAGGAATTCCCCGCGGGAATCCGCCAGCGTCTTTTTGCGAAGTTCTCCCGGCTTGCACGTGCTGTTGCCGATATAGAGGTCCCATACCGCACGGTAATTGTTTAAATAGGTTCCTTTGATCGTCGCGGAGGAGGTGATGCCTTCATCCTGAAACTCAAAATAGACCGGCAGGTTCGCCAGATACGTCTTGAACCGCCGGGCGGAAGAGTCCTCCATGCCGGCGGAGGTGAACGCCGCGAACCCGAGATCGCCGCTCCTGTCCGTGATGTCCTCACTGATCGCCCGGAGCTTCGCGAAAGAATCGATGTTCTCCACGGAGTACCCGGCCTCCTTCAGCAGCGGCTTGTTCACGATCAGACCATAGGCCTGCATCTCGTAGGCGACCGCTTTGACCGCATCGCCGTCCCGGAGCGCGTAGTCGTCGCTGAGGAGATGCGAATAGATTTTTTCGCCGGAGAGATCCAGACAGTTGTCCCTGTACTTTTGAAGACCGACCGGACCGGTGACCTCAAACAGGGTCGGCGCGGTTTCCGAACCCAGCCTGCTTTTAAGTTCCTTCGCGTATTTGTCCACCTCCACCGACTCGACGATGACGGTATGCCCGGTCTCTTCGGTATATGCCGCCGCGAGCGCCTGCCACGCGGCGTCCAGCTCCGGCCGGGCGTTCAGGTACCGGATCGTCCCCGGCTTCGGCTCCGTCACTGCCGCCGTCTCTTCCGCCGTCTCCGTTTCCCCGTTCCCGCCGGAGCAGCCTGCCGCGAGCAGACAGATCAGCACGATGAAGGCAGTCAGCAGTACTCTTTTCCTTTTCATCTCGTTCACTCCCGGTTATTCCTGCCGGCGGCGCTGAAGTTCATCATAATCCGCCAGATATCGTTCTACATTCTCCACATCGCTCGGATACCACAGGTACCGGTGGTCGACCTTCTGGGCGCCCTCCCGGCCCCGTCCGCAGACGAGCAGAACCGTCGGCTCCCGCACTTCGCTGATCGCCTTGTGGATGGCGACGCCCCGATCCTCGATGATCTCAAAGTCTCCGCCCTGCGCTTCGATCGGCGCGGCGATTTCCCCGGCGATCTTGAGGAACGGCTCAGCGTCGGAATCGTCCGCTGAGATGTAGGTGCGGTCCGCGTACTTCGCGGCCACCTCGCCGATGCCCTTCCGGCGGTCAAAGGCCTTGCCGCCGACGCTCCCGATGATGAGGACGCGCCTTGTGTAGTCCGGCCAGGTCTGCATCACGGTCTCAAAGAGGCGCTCCAGACTCAGCTTGTTGTGCGCGAAATCCACCACCGCAAGGATCTTTCGGTCACTGCTCCGGAAGAGCTCCATCCTGCCCGGAACCCGGACTTCCTCCAGCCCGGTGCGGATCCGCTCCGCGGGGATCCCGAGGCTCCGCGCGGTCGCGATCACCGCGAGCGCGTTTTCGACGTTAAAGAGGCCCTCCATGCGGATGTGGTACGACTCGTCCGCGCCCGTCCGCCGCTCTGTCACGGTAAACGCCAGGCCGGTCTCGTCGTGCCGGACCGCCCACCCGTAATGATCTGCCGACGGATCGCGAAGGCTGAATGTGACCGTCTCCGGCGCGTGCGCGCGCGCTTCCGCCAGGACCCGGTCGCTGAAATCGGCGTCCAGGTTGACCACGGCGGTCTCGCACTGCCGGAAGATCCGGAGCTTGGAGGCGAAGTAGTCCTCGAAATCCGGATGCTCGATCGGGCTGACGTGATCCTCGGAGATGTTGAGGAAGGTCGCCGTCCGGAACCGCGTGTTCGCGGTCCGTTGATACTTTAAAGCCTGGCTGGAGACTTCTAGCACGACGTATTCCTGCCCGCTGTCCGCAGCGTG
>CAYLSR010000023.1:0-2934 GCA_964385855.1 uncultured Mogibacterium sp. | reverse complement strand
GCGAAATTTATTCGTGGCGACGTGGCGGATATAAATACAGATGAAATTGAAAAGCGCTGTCCGCAGCGTGCCGAAGCGCCCGCTGCAGCTCGATCGACTCCGGCGTCGTATTGACGCTGTCCTTCCGGGTCTCGCCCGCCGAGATCTCGATGGAGGAGATGAGCCCGGCCCGGTTCTTGCCCTGCGCGCGGAGATGCTGGTCCAGCACCGCCTTGAGCATGTGGGACGTCGTCGTCTTGCCCTTGGTCCCGGTGACCGCGGTGACCTGAAGTTCCTCGGAAGGCGCTTCAAAGAACGCGACCGAGAGCACCATCATCGCGGTCCGGATGTCGCTGACGATGAGCGCGGGGACCTCTCTCGGCGCGTTTGGCCAGCGCTGCTCGGACACGTAGCCCGCCGCGCCGCGCCGGATCGCCTCGAGCAGATACTCCTCGCGGAATCCCGCACCTTTGCACACGAAAAGACAGCCCGGAGTCGCTTCCTTCGAATAATCCGTGATATCGGTGATCACGGTCTCCTCCGCGCCGGTCAGATGGTAGTACGGCATGAGCCCGCCCGCGAGCAATCTCTCCGCCAGCTGTTCCAGTGTTTTCTTCATGCGGTCACCTCTGCTGCTTGTTATTATAACCCACATCAGCGCATCAGACCATACCCAAATCCGCCCGCGGAGCGGACCTCCGGACCCGCATTTTTTTCTTTATTCCTCCCGGAAAATGTGTTACATTATTTATCAGCATCCCGGCATGATCCACTGCATTCAGAGGGGTTCCCAAACCGGATCTCCGGCGGATCAGCAGAGAGGATACGAAAGGATCTCGATATCTATGGAAGACAACAGAAAAATCAGGCTCGCGTATCTCGCCGCAATCTCCGCCTATTTCATCTACGGCCTCAGCTTCATGTTCACGCGGGTCGCCATGAACTACACCACCGGCTCCATGCTGCTCGCGGTGCGGTTTACCATCAGCCTGCTGGCGATCGTCCTGCTGATCCTCTTCGGCATCGTGAAGATCGACCTTAGGGGCAAACCGCTCGGCAGATTCCTCTTCATGGGGCTCTGCCAGCCGGGCATCTACTACTTCGGTGAGACCGCCGGCATCAAATACACCAACTCGTCGTTCTCCGGCATCATGATCGCGCTGATCCCCGTCGTCACCGCGCTCCTGTCGGCGCTGATCCTCAAGGAGGACCTGCCGCTCCGGAAGTTCCTGTGGATCGTCATCTCGGTCGCCGGCGTCTCGCTGATCTCGGTCACGCAGAGCAGCGACGGCGTGATCCAGCCGAAAGGCGTCTTTTATCTGCTCATCGCGGTCTTCTCCGCATCGTTCTTCTCGATCCTGAGCCGCTCCATCGCGGGCAGCTTCACACCGTTCGAGCGGACGTTCGTGATGCTGGTGATGGGCTTCCTGATCTTCACCGGCAATGCCGTGATCCAGGAAGGCGCGCAGTTCCTGCCGATGTTCGCGGACGCGGTCCGCACGCCGGGCGTCATCCTGCCGGTCCTGTACCTGTCGCTCATCTCCACAATCGTCGCGTTCTTCTGCCAGAACTACTCGATGTCCTACCTCGAGGTCACCAAAGCGACGATCTTCACCAACATCGCGCCGATCGTGTCGGTCGCGGCCGGCGTGCTGATCCTCGGCGAGCCGTTCTCGGCGGTCCACATCGTCGCGATGGTGCTGAGCCTGGTGGGCGTCTATAAGGTGAGTAAGTTCAGCCGGTAATGGTCCGCCCTGCCGCAGTATCCAAAGCCCCGGAAATGAGTATCCGATACTCGCTTCCGAGGCTTTTCGATGCGTTTAAAGCTTTCTGAAAGGATTTTTCATCACCTATTGCTACCTGTGGATCATCATGTTATAATATTTTGAATTATTAATAAAAACGTGTCTATCGTTTACAAAATTTTATATCAGAACGCCTGCGGCTGCTCTCGCGATCTGCAGGCAAAAGGATAAGGAGGGTCTTATGGAGATCCGGAATATCGCGACCTTTGTCCGCGTCGCGGAACTGCTGAGTTTTTCGAAAGCCGCCAACCGACTCGGCTACTCGCAGGCCGCCGTCACGGTCCAGATCAAAAATCTCGAGGAAGAACTGAACGTCCAGCTGTTCGACCGCATGGGCAAATCGATCAAGCTGACCTCCGCAGGCGAAAAGTTCCTGCCGTACGCGTCCGAATTTCTCCGGTCGATCGACGTGCTCTCGTCTTCCCTCAAGGAAAACGATGACATCGACGGCAGGCTCCGGATCACGACCAGTTCCTCCGTCTCTTCCGGAATCCTGCCGCGGCTGATCCTGGGATTCCACCATGAATATCCGCAGGTCGAGATCCAGCTCCGCACCACCGACATCTTTGAAAACATGCTGGAAAAGCTCTACCAGAACGAGACGGACTTCATCTTCTGCCTGCAGAAACCGAGTCATCTTCAGGACTGCATCCGGGTCGCGGCGCACAGGGAAGAGGTCGTCTTCGTCACCAGCCCGGAAAACCCGCTCGCAAGCCGTGAAAACGTCTCTCTGGAAGCGATCCTTTCAGAACCCTTCATCGCCTCCGACCGGGATGCCAGCTACTGCCTGTATCTGATGGAATACCTGGAGGAGCGGGAGATCCCGTTCGAACCGGTCATGGAGATCAGCTCCACGGCTGCCATCACGCAGCTCCTGCAGACGGGCTTCGGCGTCTCGTTCCTGCCGCGGTTCCTCATCGAGGATCTTCTGGACAAGGGCAAGCTCGCCGTGATCGACACCCCTTCCACAGGCATCAGCGTCTGGGTCCAGCTGATCCGCCACAAGAACAAATGGGTCAATCCGCAGATGCAGGCCTTCATGGACTACGTCTGCAGTGAATTCGGCGCAGACGAAAGCTGATAAAAGCTGAAAAGGGGACGGTTCTTTTGTCACGATGATGACAAAAGAACCGTCCCCTTTTCAGCTTGT
>CAYLSR010000022.1:0-13113 GCA_964385855.1 uncultured Mogibacterium sp. | reverse complement strand
CCCCTCCGTCTGCATCAGGAGGACTTCTCACAGGCCATGGGTATCCCGTCTGCCCGCAAATATGAACGGGGGGAAGACCACTACATGAAAGGGATGTTCGATCTTCTGCGGTTGTATTCAGCAGACCCGATTGCTGATCAGTTAAAACTGTGGGACATGATTATTTTCAGTTTCCTGATCGGAAATACAGATGCGCATATCAAGACCTTCTCGTTGCTTTATGATGCAGATTTTCGAACGATCCTGCTGGCGCCTGCCTATGACATCATCAGTACCGTGGTATATGAGCAGAGCACCCGGGAGATGGCATTTCGTATCGGGGGCGCTAAGTCAATCGATGAGATCGATGAGGAAGCGTTTCGAAGAGCAGCCGGAGAGGCCGGACTGGGAGAACGGATGGCCTTGAGCAGATTTAGAACGATGTGTGAGCGCTTTGAACCTGCTCTTGCCCGATCTGCGGAAGAGCTCTCCGAAGCGGGATATCTGAAAGCGATCGAGCTCAAAGAAAGCATCCTGGAAACAGCAGGGATTCGAAAACACAAGAAATAACAAAATAAAATTATTGGTAAACTATTGAACCTCGCGCTGATCTGTGATACAATTCGGACAAGCGATTTCGGAGGTTTTAGACATGAAGAAGCGTTTACACCTGTTCCTCGCGCTGATGCTGGCCGTAACAATGTGCTGCCAGCCGGTCTACGGAGCCAAATCCGTGAAGAATGTCAGCTCGGAGGAACCTGCACAGGCGGCGGAGGAAGTTTCGGACACCGCTGGAACAGAGACCGGCACGGAACCTGCAGAGGGAGTGTCGGAGGTCCAGGAGCCGACTGAGCCGGCAGAGCCTGCGACGTTGGAGCCTGCTTCAGAGACGCAGGGAACACAGTCGGAGGAGCAGCCGGAAGCCGGCGCCTCGACGATCACCGTGCCGACCGAGACGGTCACGGTCTCTTCGGATGTGAAGATCGCGGATTTCTATCACGGTCAGACTGTGACGTTGAAGGGCTCGATCGATTCGGCGGTGACGATCAAGCGGATCGAGGTCGGCATCGTGAGCGATAAGACGGCGAACTGGGTCACCGGGTGCAAATACGATAATAAGAGCCTGAACAAGACCTCCTTCCAGCTCTCTGCGGCGCAGTCTTCGATCAACTTCAGTTCGCTGGCGGTCGGGGAGTATCACTACCGGATCTGGGTCCACCTGTCGAACGGTGAGATCACCAAGGTAGTTGACCAGCCTTTCAATGTTCTGGACAAGACCGCGCAGTTCACCTTTACCGATGTGCTGGCGCCGGGCAATTACAGCTTGGGCCATGATTTCACCATCGGCGGTCTGATCACCGGCGACCTCGGGATCAGCCGGGTGGAGATCGGCGTGGTCAGCGACAAGACCAAGGACTGGGTCTCCGGTCACAAGTATGACAACAAGTCGGTCAATGCCGACACGTTTGACGTGAGCAAGGCGGCGGGCAGCATGAAGTTCGAGACACTGGCCGTCGGCAAATACTACTACCGCATCTGGGTGCACTCGCCGGGCGGGGATCATCAGAAGCTGATCGACAAGGCGTTCACGGTAACCGCGGCGACGGCGGAGTTTCAGCTGGAGGACGCGAAGATCCCGGAGGACTTCTATCAGGGCAAGATGCCGGAGATCACCGGACAGATCGTCTGCGATGTGAAGCTGAGCCGGGTGGAGTGCGGGATCGTGGATCCGGCGACCAAGGACTGGGTCAGCACCTGCAAGTACGATAACAAGACGGTGAACGCGAAGTCGCTCGACCTCGCGAAGGCCAATGAGAAGCTGAAGTTCGACGAGCTGAAGCCGGGCAAGTACATCTACCGGATCTGGGCGCACTCCTCGAACGGCAAAGTACAGAAGCTGTACGACGAAGAGATCGTCGTCAAAGAGCCGACCGTGATCACCTCGTACAACGTGCCGGAGAAGATGTACGACGGCAAGGACATCGACCTGAATGGGACGGTCTCTTCGCAGCACAAGATCAAGCGGATCGAGATCGGCGTGGTCAATGACGCGACGAACAACTGGGTCGAGGGTTGCAAGTACGACAGCAGCTCGGTCGGCGCCAAGACGTTCGACGTCAGCAAGGCGGATGCGTCGATCGCGTTTGACGAGCTTTCGGTCGGAAACTACCATTACCGCATGTGGGTCCACCACGAGAACGGCTACATCCAGAAGGTCCTGGATGAACCGTTCACGGTCAAGAGCCTGTTCACGCTGACCAATGTTTCCTCGCCGACGAGAATCAACTTCGGCCAGGGCTTCGCGGTCAAGGGCACGATCACCACGGCGTATCCGGACATCCTGATCAAGCGGATCGAGGTCGGGATCGTCGACGATGACACCGCGGACTGGATCTACGACTACAAGTATGACAATACGAGTGTCAACAGCAATACGTTCGACCTCAGCGTCGCGGATTCGACCGTGGCGTTCAGCAAGCTCGATACGGGCAGCTACCACTACCGCATCTGGGTCCACACGGACAACGGGGAGATCCGCAAGGTGAAAGACGTGTCGTTCAAGGTCGTGAAAGCGAATGCCAACCTCCAGGGCATCGACGTCTCCTACGCGCAGGGCAGCATCAACTGGAGCAAAGTCGCGAAGGATTCGAAGGTCGACTTCGCCATCATCCGCCTCGGCTACCGCGGCAGGAGCAACGGCGCGCTGACGCTGGATTCCTGGTACAAGACCAACATCAAGGGCGCGAACAACAACGGCATCCCGGCCGGCGTCTACTTCTTCACGCAGGCGAAGACCTACGCGGAGGGCAAGGCGGAAGCGGATTTCGTGATCGACAACATCCAGGGCTACAAGATCACGCTGCCAATCGTCATCGACACGGAGGCGAGCGGCGCCTCCAACAACTCCGGGCGTGCGGACAAGCTCACCAAGGCGCAGCGGACGCAGGCGGTCAAGGGCTTCTGCGACGAGATCCGGGCGAGGGGCTACGAGCCGATGATCTACGCGAGTACCAGCTGGCTCAACAACAAGCTCGACATGAGCCAGCTCTCGAACAACAAAGTCTGGGTCGCGCAGTACTACACGACCGTGACATACGGTGGCTCCTATGTCTGCTGGCAGTACACGAGTTCCGGCTCCGTGAGCGGGATCTCCGGCAGGGTGGACATGAATTACTGGTACGGTTCATCGAACTTCCGGTAACTGATTATACCCAAACGGGTATAAATGCTGCGGGAGAATTGAGAAATATACCCGAAAAGGTATAATCTCGGGCAAATCGCTTGATTTTATACCCTTTCGGGTATTATTATGGTCCTATGAATAAGATCGCAAGATACGTGAAAGAGCAAAGGCGCGCACTCGGTCTCACGCAGGAAGAATTCGCGATGAGGTCCGGCCTCGGGCTTCGGTTTGTCAGAGAGCTGGAGCAGGGGAAGGAAACCGTCCGGATGGACAAGGTCAATCAGGCATTGGCCATGTTTGGGATGGAAGCAGTTCCCGGAAGATCAGAACCGACAGATTGAAAAAGCCCCGTATTTACGATATAATAGACCAAATGACCGCACGATTCCATTTTGGTTGTACCGCGGTCACTCAGCCATTCTATTTCAGGAGGAAACAACATGATCTATGGAGTCATTCTGGCAGGCGGCATCGGAAGCCGCATGGGCAATGTAGACCGGCCGAAGCAGTTCCTGCACATTGGGAAAAAGCCGATCATCGTTCACACTGTCGAGAAATTCATCATCAACAACAAGTTCGAGAAGGTCATCGTCCTGTGCCCGAACCAGTGGGTCTCCTACACCAAGGATCTGCTGAAGAAATACCTGCCGGCATCGGAAGAGGTCGTGGTCATCGAAGGCGGTAAGATCCGCAACGAGACGATCATGAACGCCATCAAATACATCGAAGAGACGGACGGCCTGGATGAGGAGACCATTCTGGTCACGCATGACGCGGTCCGCCCGTTCGTGACGCACCGGATCCTCGAGGAGAACATCGAGATCGCCGCGACCGGCGCGGCGTGCAACACCGTGATCCCGGCGACCGACACCATCGTCGAGAGCCTGGACGGCGAGACGGTCTCGCAGATCCCGGACCGCTCCAAGTACTATCAGGGGCAGACCCCGCAGAGCTTCCCGGCGAAGAAGTTCAAGGAGATGTACCTGAGCCTCAGCGAAGAGGAACAGGCGATCCTGACGGACGCGGCCAAGGTGTTCGTCGTCAAGGGCGAGCCGGTCAAGATCGTGAGAGGCGAGACCTTCAACATCAAAGTGACGTATCCGTATGATCTGCAGCTGGCAGAGACGCTGCTGGCCGGAGGGAAAGAGAATGCTTAATACTGTTTACAGACTCGTGGAGCCGCGCCGGATCGAGGCGGAGTTCTGCGATATCGATGTCAACGGCGAAGAGGTCCTGGTCCGCCCGACGTTCCTGTCCATCTGCAACGCGGATCAGCGGTACTTCCAGGGCACACGTCCGCCGGAAGTCCTGAAGAAAAAGCTCCCGATGGCCCTCATCCACGAGGCGATCGGCGTCGTCATGTACGACCCGAAGGGCGAATTCAAGCCGGGCCAGAAGGTCGCGATGGTGCCGAACACCCCGTTCGAAGAAGATGACATCATCGCGGAGAACTACCTCAGGAGCAGCAAGTTCCGCGCAAGCGGTTTCGACGGTTTCATGCAGGACATCGTGGCGCTGAGGCGCGACCGTGCGATCCTCCTGCCGGAAGGCATCGATGATCACGTCGCCGCGTTCACCGAGCTGGTCTCGGTCAGCTATCACACGATCGACCGGTTTGACCGCAAGGCGCACGCGAGGAGAAATGTCCTCGGCGTCTGGGGCGACGGCAACCTGGCGTTCATCACATCCCTGCTTCTCAAGAAGCGTTTCCCGGAGAGCAAAGTCTGCATCTTCGGCAAGCACGAGTACAAGATGAACGACTTCGTTTTCGCGGACGAGTGCTACCATATCAACGAGATCCCGGCGGATCTCCGGATCGACCACGGATTTGAGTGCGTCGGCAAGGCGGGATCCGGCACGTCGATCAACCAGATCATCGACTACATCCATCCGGAAGGCTGCATCGCGGCGATGGGCGTTTCGGAGGAGAACGTGCCGATCAACACCCGGATGATCCTCGAGAAGGGTCTGACGCTCTTCGGCAGCAGCCGGTCGAGTGCGGAGGACTTCCGCAACCTGCTGGCGTTCTACAGGGAGCACCCGGAAGTCGTCGAATACCTGTCGAGCATCATCGGCGAGATCGTGGAAGTCCGGACGATCAAGGACATGGTCTACGCGTTCGACGCGGACATCCAGAAGCGCGGCGGCAAGACCGTCATGGTTTGGAAGAAATAATGAACGGGGCAGCGCCCGGCAGGGCGCTGTTCGTATGTTGATTTGACTGAGGATCCCATTTGAAAAACACCTGGAGCCTGACAAAGAGAATAATCGCGATCCTGGCACTCGTCGCGGCCGTCTTCGCGGCCACCCTGTTCCTGCAGGACCGGGTCTTCTACCGGGCAGACCGCAACCAGCTGTCGCTGGGCGGTTTTTACCTGGAAGACGATCAGTCGCTGGACGTCGTGCTGCTGGGTTCGAGCGAGGTGTATTCCGGCTACTATGCAGGACTTGCATACGAACTGGAGGGCTTTACGAGCTATCCGTACAGCTACCAGTCCAATCCGGTGACGCTCTGGCCGTATGAGCTCCGCGAGATCCTGAAGCATCAGTCCCCGAAGGTGCTGGTCGTCGAGGCGAACGGAGCGGTCTATGACCGGAAGCAACTGTACAAATCAGGGCACCTTCGGAAACTCGCGAACAACATGCCGTTCAGCCGGAACAAGCTCGAGCTGATCAGGCGGTACGGGACGGAGGGCACCTTGAGCTACCTCCTGCCGATCATCAAGTACCACGGCATGTACTTCGAGGATGAGCCGGAAAAGCCGGAAGGCGAAGATGGCAGCCGGAAACCGGTCCCGGGCGGAGCGCTGGATAACCGCCTGCGTCTGCAGGACAAGCCGTTGATGGAGGAAAGAGGCTATTCCCTGCTGAAAGGGTGCCTGACCCATACGCAGCGCAGGAAGACCAAGCCGGATTATGATCTGACGACGGTCCCGCAGGTGACCGATCTGGATCCCGACGCGGAGGCGGCGCTGAATGAGTTCCTGGATGTCTGTGACGCTTCCGGGATCGAGCACATCCTCTTCGTGCGCTTCCCGCATCAGGTCACCGCGGAACGCACGCTCAAAAGCTACCAGCGGTACAACCGCACCGCGGAGATCGTTCGGGCCCGTGGCTACGAATATGTAGATTTCACCGAGCACTGGGACGAGATCGGCCTGCAGAAGCGGGAGGATTTCTTCGAAGTCGACCATCTCAATGCGTTCGGCGCCGAGAAGTTCACGAAGTACCTGAGCCGGTATCTGGCGGAGAAATACGATCTGCTCCCGTCGGAGCTGACCGGGGCGCAGGAAAAAGAATGGGAAGAATCCGCTGCCTTTACCCGGCAGTTCCTGAAGTACGCGAAGTCCGAGATCGAGCACTTCAGCGGAGCGGACAGGGAGCTTGAGGAAAGGGCGGAGATCGTCAGAGAGCTTTCCGAAAATATGGTGTGACAATAATCATCCGTTATTATCATAAAAGGTGACATCATGAGTATTATCAGAAGAGCGGTCGGCGTGATACTGCTGATCGCTGCGGTGTGTTTCAGCGTCTGGTATCTGCAGGAGCATTACTTTTATCGTGCGGATCGCAATCAGCTGGCGCTGGGCGGCTTTTATCTGGAAGACGACGACTCGCTGGATGTCGTCCTGCTGGGGTCGAGTGAAGTGTACTCGGCCTTTTATTCCGGGCTCGCATACCGGCAGGAGGGCTTCACCAGCTATCCGTACAGCTATCAGGCCAATCCGATCACCGTCTGGCCGTATGAACTCCGGGAGATCCTGATGCATCAGCATCCGAAGGTCCTGATCGTCGAGGCGAACGGCGCGGTCTACGATGACACGCTGTTCAAGCCGGCTTCGATCCGGAAGCTCACCGACAACATCCCGTTCAGCCGGAACAAGATGGACCTCGTGGAGCGGTACGGCACGGTGTCCAGCCTCAGCTATTATCTGCCGCTCATCAAGTATCACGGCATGTATTTCGAAAGCATGAAAGCCCCGGAACCGCCGGAAGGGCAGGGGCCGCCGGACGAACCGGAATACGTTCCCGAGGGCTTTTCGGAGCCGGTGACGGAGACCTATCCGTGGCTGACGATCCTGTATCCGGACCTCGGCCCCGTGCCGCCGAAGGAGAGCGGCCTCGATAACTGGTTCCGCCTGGATGACAAAACGGTGATGCAGGAGCGGGGCTACTCGCTTCTGAAAGGCTGCCTCAGCCACACGAGGCGGAGAAAGACCCACGACGACATAGACCTCACGACTATCCCGCGGACGACCGATCTCGATCCTGCCGCGGAAGCGTCGCTGAATGAATTCCTCGACCTCTGCGATGCGTCGGGCATCGAGCACGTCGTCTTCGCGAGGTTCCCGCACCGGGTCACTTCGGAGCGAACGATCGAGAGCTATCAGCGGTACAACCGCCTCGCGGAGATCGTGCAGGCGCGGGGCTACGATTACATCGATTTCACCGATCACTGGGAGGCGATCGGACTGGATGCGAAGTGGGATTTCTTTGACGTGGATCATCTCAACGCGCTCGGCGCTGAGAAGTTCACCGCGTATCTGAGCCGGTACCTGGTGGAGCACTACGGGGTGCAGCCGTCCCGGCTTGACGCCAGACAGACAGCCGCCTGGGAAGAATCCGCCCGCTACACGGAGGCCTTCCTCCGATATGCCCGGCACGAGATCGAGAACTTCAACGGTCATGACCGCGGGCTCGAGGAGCGCGCGGAGACGGTGGAGGAGCTGACGGAGAACTATCTGTAAGACCACCCGCAAATTCCCCGACATCACCGCATCATCCTTGAACGACCAAGCGAAATAATATATAATTAAATGTCAGGCATTTCATGGGGGTAACAACCGATCTTAGCGGTCGGGACAACAGCAACATCATGCGTAACAACATCATCAGGCGCTGTGCCGCCATCATTTTGATGATCGCGCTGATCTGCGCAGGGATCTCGTGCATGGAAGGTATTTTCATGCGGCGGTTCGATCAGAATCAGCTTCGTTTTGACGGGTATTATGAGGAGGAACCGGATTCGCTGGACTACATGATCATGGGCTCCAGCGAGGTCTACACGGGATTCTCGCCTGCAGAGGCGTACCGTCATAATCACATCACCAATTACAACTACGCCTTTCAAAAAAATCCGGTCCCGCTGTGGAAGTACGAGCTCCGGGAGATCCTGCGGCGTCAGCATCCGAAGGTCCTCGTCGTGGAGCTGAACGGGATCGTCTACAAGCAGGAGGACCTGTATCAGGTGGACTGCAACCACTATCTGGCGGACCAGATGCCGCTGTCGATGAACAAGATCCAACTGGCGCTGGATGCCGGGAAGCACACGGAGGACGATGCGCTGAGCTACCTCTTCCCGTTCTTCAAGTATCACGGCAAGCGGCGGGATGCCGAAGGGTACCAGGATGCCAAGGCGATCCACGACCGAGGGTACGCGCTCCTGAGGGGCTCGTTCTCCTACACGTTCCTGCAGGACCGCGGCGAGGTCTGGGAAGTCAACGAAGAGCATCCGACCCGGCCGCTCGAGCCGGAGGCGGAGGCGTGCCTGCGGGAGTTCCTGGTGGAGTGCCAGAACTCCGGGATCGAGCACATCCTCTTCGTGCGGTTCCCGCACAAGATCATCAACGAGAAGTCCTACAAGCGCCTCCTGCGCTATAATCAGGCGAGCGACATCGTGAAAGAATACGGCTTTGACTACGTGGACTTCGACGAGTACCGGGAGGAGATCGGGCTGGATTACTACGCGGACTACTTCGACGGCGATCATCTGGTCGCGCGGGGACAGCGGAAGTTCACGCCGTTCCTTGCGGACTACCTGGCAGAGCGCTACCATCTGACCGAGACGGAACTGCCTCCGGAGAAACGTCAGGAATGGGAGACCAGCGCCAGCTATATGCCGGCGTTTTACCAATACTTTGAAGATTACCTCGCGGCGCATCCGTACGAGAAGGATCAGGAGAAAAACATCAAGGACAGCGTCCGCATCAAAAATGAGCTGGACAAGCTCATCGCTTCCGGCGAAATAAAAAAGGAGTACTATGGCACCTAAGATTAGTATCATCATCCCGGCGTACAACGCGGAGGCCTCTCTGCCGAAGATGCTGGATGCCATCCAGGCGCAGACCTTCGGGAACTTCGAGGTCGTCATCGTCAATGACGGTTCCAAGGACGGGACCGGCGCGGTCATCGACGCGCGCTGCGAGGCGGACGAGCGCTTCCGGGCGATTCACAAGGAGAACGGCGGCGTCAGCACGGCCAGAAATCGCGGCCTGGATGAGGCGACGGGGGAGTACATCCTGTTTTTTGACGCGGATGACGACGTGCCGGAGACGGCCGTGGCGTCGCTGTACCGCTGCGCGCGGGACAAGATGGCGGATCTGGTCATCGGGCAGAACACCGTTCACCACATGAACGAGGTGTACGTGACGAATTCGTCCAGGAGGCTTTCGCAGAAGACCGAAATCGACCGGTACGAGCTGTTTCTGAACTGGAACTTCACGCTCTGCAACAAGCTGTTCCGCCGGGAGATCATCGAGAAGAACCACATCCGGTTCAACGGGACGAAGCACGCGGAGGACGCGGTGTTCCTGTACCAGTTCGTCTTCAACTGTAGCCGAATGACCGGCTGCCCGGAGATCGTCTACGAATACCTCAAGCGGCCGTTCTGGGAGGGCTCCTCGCTGAGCAAGACCGTCAGTAAGGCGAATTTCAACGATGTCATCCACAATTTCGACATCCTGATCGACATCACGGATCAGGCGTCCACGCGGGATCTCGAGGAAATCCGCAATTCCGACCGGACGGAGGCCGAGAAGCAGGAGGCGCAGTACCACATCTGGAACTTCCGCTCGGTCCTCTTCAAAAGATATGCCAATCTGACGATCATCAACGAATACTACCGGTACCTCTGGAATGCCGAGGAGGGCCTCTTCCCGATGCTGCAGGAGAAGCTGCAGGAGTGTCGGGCCAACATGTTCCCGGCCGACTGGAAGGACACGCTGAAGCGCAATCCGGACCTCCGGCTGGAGCTCGATCAGGGCCTCCTGACCGGCGAAGAGATCCTCGAGAATCCGATGCTTTCGGTCTGCGTCTCGGACAAGGTGCCGCAGGAGCAGCTCAACAAGGTGATCGGCAGCTACTACAACCAGAGCTACGTTTCCTTTGAGATGATCGTCGATCAGAGCCTGGAAGGCGTCGTCGACGAAGCCTTCACGACGCGGCAGAACTTCCGGTTTCTCAAGCACAAGCCGCTCCACGAGTTCAAGCAGGACGCGCTCGATCAGTTCAAGGGAACCTACGCGATCTTCGTCGACGAGGACATCATCCCGTCGACCAACACGATCATGCAGATGATCGACGAGATCGAGGCCAAGGTGTTCATCACCGCGCCGCTCCTCCGCTACGATAACGGGGAATTCCGCGAGATCCGGCCGCATCAGACGGTCTTCATCAACGAGCTGGACGTAGTCAAGGTCCGCTCCCCGTACAACGAACTCGACTGGATGTGGGGCAACAAGATCTTCAACGTCAAGGCGCTGAAGAGCAAGAAGATCCTGTTCACCGACAATTCCCTCAAGGATATGGACCGGCTGTACAACAACTCCGGCTACAAGAAATTCAAGGAGAACGCGTTCATCACGACGCTTTCGGATAACGACATCCTGGAGAAGGTCCTGCACTGGCATGTCCGCTTCGGCTACAAGGGCAAGCTGGCGAGTGAAGAGAAGCGCCTCAAGCGGATCGAGAAGGAAAACACCCGGATCGAGACCGCGGGTCAGCGGTTCAAGAACTGGCGGCTCGCGAAGATGCGCGCCGCGTACAAGTATGTCACGCTGAAGTGGGTCTTCCCGTGGAAGTACCGGAAGCACTGCAAGGCGCCGGTCCAGGAGAACAAGGTGATCTTCATCGTAAACCGCAAGGCGACCCTGCCGAACGCGATGACGTACGTCCACAAGGTGCTCGAGGACTCCGGAAAGTACGACGTGCACGTCCACTACCTGCAGCACCTGACGCTCCGCTACCGCGGGGTCTTCAAGCGGACGATGGCGCTGATGGAGGACATGGCGACCGCGAAGTTCGTCTTCCTCGATGAGGCGACGCCGGACATCGGCGGCTTTGACAAGCGCCCGGAGACCAAAGTCGTCCAGCTGTGGCACGGCTGCGGCGCGTTCAAGAAGTTCGGCTTCAGCACCGCCGACAAGATCTTCGGCGGGAACGCGAAGGAGCAGAAGCGCTATCCGATGTACCACAACTTCGATCTGGTCTGCGTCAGCAGCCCGGAGGTCGTGTGGGCGTACGAAGAGGCGATGCAGCTCGAGGGCCAGGGGCTGGTCAAGCCGGTCGGCGTGAGCCGGACGGACGTGTTCTTTGACGTGGCGTTCGTCGCGGCGGCCAGAAAGCGCGTCTACGAGCAGGCCGGGATCCCGGAGGACAAAAAGATCATCCTGTACGCGCCGACGTTCCGCGGCCGCGTCGCGCACGCCTACGGGCCGGACAACTTCGACTACGACCGGCTGTACGAGACGCTGGGCGACGAATACGTGATCCTGATCAAGCACCATCCGCTTGTAAAGACGCGTCCGGACATCCCGCTGGAGTACCGGGGGACGTTCGTGCAGGACGTTTCGACCAGCATGGAGATCGAGGATCTCCTGTGCGCGTCGGAGATCTGCATCTCGGACTATTCGTCGCTGATCTTCGAGTTCGCGCTGTTCGAGAAGCCGATCATCCTCTACGCGTACGACCTCGATACCTACTTCGACTGGAGAGGGTTCTACTACGATTTCTACGAGATGGCGCCGGGCCCGGTGCTCATCAGTACCGAAGAGATCATCGACTACATCCAGCATCTGGATACCGAGTTCGATCTGCCGAAGATGCAGGCGTTCAAGGAGAAGTTCATGTCGGCCTGCGACGGGCATTCGACGGAGCGGATCTTTGAGGAGATCGGGCTGAAGCTGTGAAGGCAGCATAAGAGAATTTGAAGAACTGAGCATGGTGCCGGCATCCTGCGCGGATCGCCGGCACCAAAGCAATCCGGAGGGATTCATGAAATTTGATTTTTCGGTCGTCATGCCGCTGTACAATTCCGGGAAGTACCTGCAGGAAGCCGTCGGAAGCATCCTGAAGCAGGACCTCGGTTTCCGCGACCACATCCAGCTGATCCTGGTCAACGACGGGAGCACGGACGACACGGAAGAGCAGTGCCTGGCGTATCAGCAGGAATACCTGGACAACGTCGTCTATGTCCGAAAGGAGAACGGCGGGGTCTCCAGCGCCCGGAACGAGGGTATCGGGCACATTCAGGGCGAATTTACGGTGTTCCTGGACGGGGACGACTGCTGGGCGCCGGACGCGTTCCGCGAGATCCGGAAGTTTCTGGATGCGAACGGTGAAGGCGTCGACGTCTGCAGCTGCAAGATGACGTTCATCGGCGACTACGCGGACCGCGAGCACCCGCTGGACTATAAATTCAGGAAGGGCAACCGGGTCGTCGACCTCCTGAAGGAGCCGGAGTACGTCAATTCGACGATCGGAAATGTCGTCGTCCGGAGCAGTGCGATCGGAGATGTACGCTTCAACAAGCTGCTGCCGGCCGGCGAGGATGCGGTCTTCACCAATTCGATCCTGCTCGGCAATCCGAAGCTCGGCATCATCGCGACGGCGGTGTTCTATTACCGCAGGAACTTCAAGACGCAGACGGGTTCTTCGTCTGCGCCGAACCGGAAGTCCTGGTTCTTCGAAGTGCCGCAGAACTACTATCTGGGCCTCTACGAGAAGTCGAAAGCGCGGTACGGCGAGATTCTGCCGTTCATCCAGCGCGTCGTGGCGTACGACCTCCAGTGGCGGCACTACAATCCGAAGCTGGACGAGATCCTGACGGCGGAACCAACCTGAGGATTTCCGCCTTCAGGGCATCCAGCAGTTCAGCCTGGGGAACAGTGCGG
>CAYLSR010000021.1:0-13325 GCA_964385855.1 uncultured Mogibacterium sp. | reverse complement strand
AATAATGCTCCATCGCATACTCGAAATGCTCCTCAAACTTCCGCACCGTTCGGACCCGGACCGCCGGGTCCGGCTTCATTTCAAACCTCATCTCTCCGCCTCCCCGCCGAAGTATCGGCCTACCTCGTCCTTGTAGACGAATTCCGTGATGCCTCCGCAGACCCGGCACGTCGCCGAGCGATAGCCAAAGCCCTTGCCGTAACCGCCGAAACCCGTCTCCAGCTCTGTCGACCCGCAGAACGCGCAGCGCTTTTCCGCCCGGCCGTCCCGGTCATCCACCGCGCGACGCTTTTTATAGTTCGGCAGCTCCGCCGTGTCCCGGACCTCAAAGCCCGTAGCGACCGCGTTCAGCTCTCCTTCCGTCATCGTCCATCGTCCGTCTGCCATGTCTTTCCTCCGTTGCCGGCATTCCGCACTTTCTTAAAGATCTCATATTGATACAGTATGTCGTCCTCATGGACCTGATGCATTCCCTTTGCCTCCAGGATCCTTTCGATTGCCTGGGCCGGATCCAACGTATGATACGGGAGGAACAGATCCCGAAGCTCCTTCGGCTTTATCACCCTGTAAACGCTCGCAGAAGATTTCTCATACGTATAGGCATAATAGCGGTATATATATCCGATCCAATACATTTCGTTATGTGTGTACTTTTGGGATCCGTATTCTGAATGACCATACTGCTCCTCGACCATCGCCAGCATGTCAAGCGGCTGCACATTCGACGCAAGGATCGCCCTGCCATCCATCCATTGCGCGACCCGGCTTTTCATAAACCTCCTCACGAAAACAGCTGAACTGACATCCGTATAATCAACGGACAGCTCAAATGCTTTTGCCTGCATTTCACACAGCAGCAGACCGTCTTTATCGATTGCTTTCACAGCGCCACCTCCCTCCTCCATGATTTCAACAGAAGACATCAATTCAGAATCTCATCAATATATTTCCCCTTGCCCCTGTAAGTGATCCGGGCAAGCCGGGCCTTATCATCGCCGAGCTTTGCATCCGCGCTTCGAATGCTTTTATAATAATCCTTTTCATTCGCTGAAAGATAACACCGCTCCAGGATCTCCGTGCGTCGAATCGCCTCATCACTCACCAGGACATACTGAAACCCAAGATTAGTGGCCGCAAGGCAGTGCTTGCATTGTTCATCTGTGATCTCCCCGTCAATAAACGAATTGATGATCTGAAACATCCGATTATCTGCAATTGGCGCTACGATATAATCGCAGTCCAGAGATTCCTGCTGCAGCTTTTTTATAATCGGATGGTCCTGATAGTTCCTCAGCGTTCCCCGGTAAAATGCGATCGTCATCATCCACTTTTGATCCACCTCATACTGCCGGCATCTGAGACCGTTCATGTCAAACCCCAGCAAATACACCGAAGATTTTTCAAAGCCGGATACAAAAGAAACCGCCTGCTCATATCGTTCTCCCGTGTAAAAGCCCTGCCCGAAATCATTGTTGACCCTTCCGGCTTGTGTATTTATATCACCTTTGATCATCCCTTTTGCGCCATGGAACAGCAATTTTCGGCGGTTGCCAAGTGTTTCCGACCACAGCATCTCTTTCAGGCGATTCAGTTGGATGTTCTTCTGAAAAGCGTACGCATACACCTGCTCCATCAGCTTTTCAGATGGATCTGACTTTCCAAGTTCATTACGTGAAATCGTAACCTGCTCCACCCCCAGCTGCTTTGCAAATTCTGCCTGCGTCAGCCCGAGTATTTCTCTGATGGATTTCAGGTCCTGCGCGAAATTATAAGTCATTATACGATCCTCCCAACTTATTTATATCATATTACTTAAACAAGTTCAACAACTTGTTTAAGTAATATTACTTAAACAAGTTTGCGCTGCTGCCACACACCCGGTCCCTTCCCCGGCTTCACACATGCCTGTAGTGCAGATACTTCAGAAACTGATTCACTGCCAGCGAGACCGTCCACGTAAGCGAAATCAAAACAACGGCGCCTGAAACCTTCAGAACGCCGCTGCACCGGAAAGTCTATGAAACGCTGGACAAGCTCGGCATCAAATACGAAAGAGTCGACACCGACGTCGTCATCACGATGGAGGACTGCGAGGAAGTCAACAAGAAGCTCGACATGGACGTGGTCAAGACGCTGTTCCTGACCAACACCAAGCACGACTACCGGCCGGTGATGTAACCGCCCCGGCGTCCGGCCCCGAAGGCCCGCACGTCTCCTCAGGAGACCTGCTCAAAGCCCGTGACCTTGTAGTCCGTCCCGCTGAGCGCCTTCACAAAATCCGCCTCGGTCTTCTCGCTCTTCGCGAGCACCTTCGCCCGCCCGCGCCCGAGATCGACGCGCGCCCAGACATCGCCCGACGCGTTGAGCGCGTTCTCCACGCGCGCCGCGCAGTTGCTGCACATCATATCGCTGATCTGCACGTGGTATGTATACGGATAGTGCGATTCGTCCGTATCCTCCACGTGCTTTTTGGATACGACCTCCGCGGTCCCGCAGCAGCTGGAGCCCTTCTTGCCCCGGGCCTTCTGGACCGTGCTGTAGACTGCATAGGCGATGAGGAGCGCCCCGATGATGATGATCAATGTTGCCATGGATGAGACCTTCTTTCTCACAAAATATCGGGACACCCGGTGTCCCGATACCTATGTTAGTCTATCCTAACTGATTTGTCAAAGGGTTTGTCAAAGCAACCGGATCTGTGCGGGGCTGCCGATCAGCTCCCTCTACCGGTCCTCCTCTCTTGCGGCGCGATCCAGGATCTCCGGCAGCGGATACTTCGCCAGCACCTTCTGCCCCAGCTCGAGGAGCTTCCGGTCGAGCACCGCGAACACGATGCCGATGTCATAGTCCGGATGCTCCAGAATCCAGTCCCGACATGCCCGGATGGCCTGCTCCCAGGCCTGCTCCTTCGGATACCCGAAGATCCCCGCCGAGATCAGCGGGAACCCGATCGAATGGCAATCGTTCTCCCGCGCCCGCTCCAGCGACTGCCAGTAGCTGCTGTACAGCGCCTCCGGCTCGTTCTTGCCGCCGCCCTGCCAGATCGGCCCGACCGCGTGGACGATGAACTTCGCCTTCAAATCAAACCCCGGCGTGATCACGGCCCCGCCGGTCGGGCAAAAGCCGATCTCGTCGCAGGCCACCTGCAGCATCTGCGCGCCCGCGGCGCGGAAGATCGCTCCGCACACCCCGCTGCCCTGCGCCAGCCGGCTGTTGGCGGCGTTGACGATGCAGTCGGTGGTGAGGTCGGTGATGCTGATTTGTTGGATGGTGATGGTCATGGTTGTGGTCTCCTGTATTCATAAAACAAGGCAAATACCGTCTGTCCATCTTCCGTGACGACCGGCGCGCACTTGCGGAGGTAGAGATCTCCCTCTCCTTCCAGCAAATCCAGCCGGTGCAGGGTATCCAGGTCGACCTCGTAGAGCTCGCCTTCAACAGAGCCCTCTCCCGGAACGGCGCCCGGATAGCTCCCGAGGTCGATCTTATCATAGCCGTGCAGGATTGCCCGGCCTTCAGGTTTGCTCTCGCTGAGGAAGTGATGGTTTCTCTCCCCGGCCATCAGTGTCCCGTAGACAAAGACATTCCTGTGGGAGAAGTAGTGATCAATCTCCGCGACTCTCTCCGCGTAGCTGTCATTCAGATGCCCAGGATCGCGGAGCTCTGCCGCGATCTTCCGGAACATCTCCGTAAATTCCGGGCACAGCTCCTCATAACAGGAGAGGAACTCCCGGACCCCACCTTTCATGAAGATCGCCAGCGCTTGGAGCTGTCCGTCAAAGGCCTCATAGCCGTGACCTCTGAACTCCCTGTGACAGCAAGTCCGGAGCGCACTGTGCAGTCCGGTCCTGCCGAGTCCCGCGATCAGGTTTCGGTCCGTCAAGAAAGCCTTCATCAAGATCGCCGTGCAGAGATAGTTCGGCACGTGGCAGAAATCGACTCTTGCGTCGCTCTCGACCCGGTACGAGTCGAGCAATTTGAAGCTGCCGTCCTCATCCTGAAAGCGGATAATCGCCTCCAGATTTGCCAGCCAGGTCTCGTTCGTCGGGTCGACCGGCTCATCAAGGAATCTTTCGAGTTCCCTGATCATGTTGAAGAGCTCCGGAAACTCCGGGTTTAAGTAGTTGTTTCTCTTGAGAATAATCGTGTTCATAGGGCACCTCCGTTGCAATGTTTTGGTTCATCTTACAATACGCATTATATGCGCATCTGACGAACCCAACCATGCAACGGGTGTGCCGCTTTTATCTGTATTTCAAACTTTCTATAACGAAATCCACCTCATCCAGCGGAGCCTCCAGGGTGCTCCCGTCCTCGAGGATGATGTGATATTTACCTCTACAGTACTCGAGATGCCCTCTATACGCATCCCCCTTCCAGAAGAACTTACAGGGCAATCCGCTCTTCATCAGGTACATCAAGATGCCCTCTCGCTGATGCGCAAGGCTCTCGTCATCTACATAATGATTCTGATACCGACTCCTGTCCTCTGCCGGAAACAGCCGCTCGAACGCGTAATCCGAAAGCTGTGACTTGATCCTGCCGGAAAGATTACTCAGGATCGTTGCATTTGGTCCACGCGTTCCTGCCACCCGTTCCATATAGGTCGTCAGCGCGTAGACCTCCGTGAGGTTGAGCGGCAGGAAGATTGGGTGCATCGTCGACTTGTAGAAGAACTTGCCGTTCCTGCGCTCTTTCGCGATCCGAATCGTGGATCCAAGGACCTCAATCCCATCCTCCAGCGCCTGTAGGTCCTTCCGCCGCGTGCGCTCGTCGATGTTGAAATGTTCCTCGATCTCGCGCCCTGTCCGGGGCTCATGCAGGAACTTTGCGATTTCCAGCTGCCGTTCAAACGGATAGTCGTAAAACTTCAACTCCGGCAGGACGGATTCGATCGGTCCGTGCCCTTTCTTTTCAAGGTACCGGAAGAACTCGACCATGATCCGCCGCGTGCTCTCCCTGCTGGTCTTCAGCGTGCACACGTAGTCATCGATTTCCGCGATTGTCTGGAATTCCGCCATTTTCGTGCGCAGGTTTTCATAAGTGCGAGTCGGATTGTTCAGGCCGAGGTACGCGCTGCGGCAGGCCCAGAAGGCGTCGAAGAGGGGTAGATAATTCATAGGAGGAGGTCCTTTTCAGATCTGTTGAATGTCTTCGCGTAAAGTGCCGGCAGGCAGATCTCCAGGATTTCAGCGGAGCTTTCAACCAACCGATAATCTCTTTCTATATCCGGATTTTTCGTGCCGTGAAAGAGGTTGCAGCGGACGCGATACATGGATTGGAACAACGACTGGATCCGCTCTTTCGGATTTTTATTACTATTGTTTATATTCACATAGTCTCTAGCTATGCGTTTAAGCCTATCATCTGAAGGTCTTTGATTTCTACTGGAAGCCATCTCTCGCAATTTTTCGACGATATACGCAATATCTCCAGATCTCCAGTCGACTCTGTCAATGCTACCTAATCCGTTAACTACAGGCCGCTCTTTGAAGACCTTTAAATATTGCGCATTAAAATCAAGCAGTCTTTCCAGTATAGCTATGGTATAGCTATGTTCTTTTTGCAATAATCATAAATCCTTGATGTTTCAGATTCTGTTTCGAAATCGGTGATCCCGTAATTATACAGTTGATTGAAAGCAATCCAGTATGCAACGAAGCGAAAAACTGCATCCTCTTCTTCTTTGCCCATCCGGTACCATCTGCGGAAAAGCTGGGCGGGGACTGCGTCAGTGTGAAGTGCGTGGTCTCTCATGCTTGTACCTCGAGGATTCATTCAACAGACAAATATATGTAATTCTTTAAGCTATACCTACTCCTCATACACTATACATGGGAAATCCGCCGCCTCACATTCGTACATCTCCCAGTACTGCTCCAGCGACTCCGTGCTCATGTCCGACCACTTTGATTCGATTGATTTGTAAGCTTCTCCGAGTCTCTTCGTCAGCGACTGCTTGTCCGCAAAGAACTCCGGAGTGCATTCTACATTAGAATCATAGTAACAGTACACGTACTCCGGAAGGGTTTCCGGAAGATTGTCCAGGGAGGAAAACCACTTCTGAACGTCTTCCTCTTGACCTACTAAGTTGACGAACATCTTCTCGAAGAAAGTGTCTTCCAAATCCTCCAAGCACAGTGTGTGCTCTTGCAGCTTCGCTCGAATGTCCGCCCACTGTTCCGGACTGCATGGCTGTACCTGAAAGGCCGGCCAATTCCATTCATATAGATCATCCCAATAGCAAGACATCCCTTCCGAAGTGAAGATTTGAGCTTCGACACACATTTCTGTAGTCAGCGCGGTCATAATTGCGCCGAAGGTGATTCCCTGAAGCTTTTCAAGTAATTCGGCTCTCTTTTTTGATTCTTCGATGCTCATGGTAAAATGACCTCCTGCTCAATCACATACGATTCTTGATGCTAATCCATTCTTCCTTTCTGGGAAGATAAGTCTGAATGAATTCGGTAACTTCCTCTATATCATAGTTTCCTTCATCATCTTCAAACTTCTTCAAGACCCAGTCTCTGAGGAAGGATGGCAAGCCAAGGGACGAGAAGAAGTTGCTTTTCTTCAAGTCTTTATATACAACCATCTCATCAAAGCATTCTCTCAGTTTGCTTTCCATAAGATTTCCTCCAAATTACAACAGGCTTCTTTCTTTCTGGCCTTCCTTCTTAATGACGAAAGGCAGGTTTTCAGCAAGCACGTTATCTCCGGAACAAACGTCCGCATAATAAGTGCCCTGCTTCTTCAGTTCATGCATATCGACCCGATAACAGTTATTACCAAGGTCTATAGCAGGATAAAATGTTCCATCGATGGAAAGGCTCGCATTCTGCAGGCTTACAGTGGAGAATATCTTCAATGCTGCTTTCTTTCGGAAGCTCACTTCAATCTCCGGGATATCACCTATGGCAAAATCATCGCTGTCTATCGGCATCAACGCTATTTCGGGCTTTTCTGCCATATAGGTCAGTTCTATGATAGGCACACATAGTTCCTCGAGTGTGGCTCCACCATGCACTTCAACATTCGCCCTCCTGCCACCTTTGAAACGGTCATAGTTTGCCAGCGCCCAGAAGTCGCCTGCATCTGCTGCAAACTCAGGTTTTTCATCGACGTCGCTCTTCGGGCAGAATCTTCCGGAGTGTTGGCCGCTCTCTGCCATCTCCCACACGTTTTCTGTGTCATGAAGAACGGCAAGTCTGCTCGCACCATGGTCTGCAATCATGAATACGCGCTGCAAAGGGCTCTCCAATAGATCATTCCTGATTTTCACTAGGGCTGTTCTAATTACCTCCAGCTCCTTGATAAGATGAATCGGAAGCTTTGAGTTTTTATAGAAATCAAAGTCATATTTTCCGTGATGCTTAATATCATCAATGTCCTTGATCGACACGGTCTGATACTTGGCGTCAGCGAATAAGTCTAAGAATTCTTTGTTACGGCTCGTGATAGACGGCAACTCAGCAACGCAAACCTTAACGTTCGCAATCATATTTAATTCTTTGCAGACCGCAAGGATATACCCAAGGTACTCCACACCCATAGCGTCCATGAAGTAGAGCTGCGCGTCTTTTCTGTTTAGGCTTTCGACCACAGATGTTCTTGGAGGCAGGATATAATTGTATTCGCGTTTCTTGGCCTGCTCCTCCACCTCGACTTCAAATTCAGGAAGAATCTTGTTGATGACCTTTTGGTATTTGTAGTCCTGAAAATACTGATCCAGCAGAGCATTCCCAAACCGGTAAGGAAGCAAATATTGATGCAACGCCGGATAAACCTTTGACAGGATATCCATTAATTTGCTTTGATCCATCTCTAGACCATATTGGTCAAGGAATGAAAATATTGTTTCCTGCTCTTTCTGTGTGTTATCCGTCAGGTAGCAGATGGTATTGATACCTTTGCTGAATCTGTCGATGAATGAGAGAATCTGTTCCTTCATTTCTTCGCTCAACATAGTTTGCGGCATGAAAAGTCTGCCGTCATAGACGATGCCACAATCTCTTATGGCGGTTTCGACCTTTGCCTGATCAATGACAAGCGCTGTTCCCGTCACTTCCTCATAATATCTACGGAGACGTTTCATATCCAACGCGGACTTCAAACGATAACCCTTGGGGAAATGCTCCACGAGAATTGTAGTGTAGGGAGTGAGATCTATAGACACTTTCGGTTGGTCTATAAGTTCTGATGTCGCAACTTGTGGAGTATCCTGTTTTTCCATATTCGTTGCATTCTGATTCGCAAATTGAAGCATGTAATTCAACGCAGAAATAATGCATCCCCATTGCCGCTTATGCGTAGATTTAAACTCACTTGACTCTATATCTGCCTTGATTTTCTTGACCGTTGAAGAATCAAAGCTTTCATATAATGACGTCCTGATCGTTTTTACCTTCTCAACCTGTTGCTCAATCTCCTGAAGCGCAAGATAAAGCTCCGAGAGTTGTGCACCAGAGACATTTTGGGCGAGCCATGCCATAAACACAGGTTCATTATCCTTTTTGGGGCGAACCATGCTATTCGCCTCCTTGAGCAGCTGCTGGTAACGTGCCGCATCGTTTCGATAAAGAAACACCATCTCCGTAAACAGCCGCGTTGCTGGCTTCATGATTGTATGGCCTTGATATGCCGACTCCATACTCGCCATCTGAAACGTAATGCCGTTTACATTTCTGTATATGTCATCTATTATTATTCCTTTATTCAACGCCAGTTGACGAAGTTGCGCAGAACACTCCCGGACAGACTCCATCCGTCCTTTTTCTCCCGACAGCGTTTTCAAATATGCATCCAAGAGAAGCGCTGCTTCATGTTCTGTAAAAGGTACTTGCCTTGGCATGGTATCCAACTTTCTTTTCCTGTGCTTATGACTGAAACACTGTCCTTTGCACTGTTCCTTATGATTGTATTCACTGCTATGTCCCAAAAGAAGACTTATTTGCTTTTGCTCCATGTCCCAAAGGATTTCTTCCATGATTTCAGAAGCATTAAAGTCAAGAGCATTGCGATTTTAACCAGTGCTGCTGTGGTTAGCTTGTCATTTTTCCAAATTTTGCCAAAGCAACCGTACTGATCCCGTTCTTTTCCTGAGATCAGTGCGGCTCATTTTGCAATCAATTTAGATCCTAGTTTCTGGTGATTATTAATCAAAATTATTATGCCATATATCAGGCTCTCAATCTATTAAAAATGTCCTGCCGACCTTGAATAGTACAATACTGAATCCAAACAACCGCCTTACTCCCCAGTGTATATGTTGCATTGCTGCCATTCAAATCCAGCTATGCCAAACGCCGGCAAACCCGGAAGCTTCTCCAAATCTGCCGACGCACCGTCCTGTCGTAAGTATTGCTGTTTGAGCCCCCAAATTCACTACCATTATACCATGAACAAACCCATTAGAACATATAGACGTTTCCATATTTCAGCCCACTTAAATGCGGACGGGTTTCCCCGTCCGCATTTCCTCACTCACGGTTTCGACGTTTTATCCCAGCACTGCCCTTGCGATCAGCATGTCAATTGCCCGGATGTCACAGCCTTTTCCAATCTTGATCTTGATGTGCCCGGCTTTCGTCCAAAGCTCGATCTCTGCGTTGAGATCCAACAGCTTGCCCGCGTTTTCAGACGACCACATGGTAATCGCGGAATACGGAAGCGAATAGATTTCGACCTTTTTCCCCGTTACGCCCTGCGAGTCTCTGACGATCAGTCTCCGGTCCGTAAAAACCGCATTGTCCCGGATCGTCTTGAACGCTTTGATTGCCTGTTCACCCGGGACCAAAAGGTCTTTGACATCGCCCGGGATCGGGACCTCACTGAAAAACGTCCATTCTGTGATTGCAGTTACTTCAAGTGCCATCGTTTTTACCCCCTTCCCTACTTTCCAACCACCGCATCTTCCATGATCACCACATTCATCCGCTCCACCTCGACGCGCTCCCACACGTGCTCGGTGATGTACGGTTCGGTGGCCAGGTATTCGTCCAGGTGCGCCCGGTCCTCAAACTCCATGACCAGCACGGAGCCCTTCATCTTGCCCTCGTCGTCCAGGAGGCCGCCGGCGCAGAGGACTTTGCCGTTGACCTTCAGGATGTTCTCCAGGTGCCGGCCGCGGACGGCCAGCCTTTTGTCGAGTTTGTTTTCGCCATCATAGGCGGTAATAACAAATTGCATTTTCGTTATCTCCGATCTCATTTCATCAGTATTCCCAATTACGGCCTAATTTACTCCTGTCCCGCGCCGATCCGAAACGCCTGTTCCAGCATCTTCGGGAACTCCGTCTCGCGGACGGCTTGCTTGTGCTCCGCGGAGAAGCCCGCCATGTCGTAGCGCGAATAATCCTTCACCTGCAGCGTGTCGCAGAACGGGAAAATCCGCACGTCGCCCTTCAGCAGATGGGCGCAGCCGAAGTACTCCTGCATCCGCTGCTCATAGGCCTGGCTGTAGATCTGTGCCGGCGCATTCATGGTCAGGAAGACGTCCACGTCGACCCGGCCGGCGAACACGCTGCTGTAATTATTGTATGAGAGCGCCGGGAACACCAGCCGCTCCAGGAACGCCCGGAGACCCGAAGTTGGCTCACTGAAGTAGATCGGCGACCCCAGGATCAGCCGGTCCGCCCGGCAGACCCGCTCCAGCACCGGGGACAGTTCGTCCTTCCAGAAGCACTTGCATTGCCCGGCGGTCCCCTTACGCTTGCAGGCGAGGCACGACCGGCAGCCGGTGAACGTCAGATCATAGAGGTCCACGTATTCCACTTCCGCACCGACGGCCTCAGCGCCCTTCATCGCTTCCTTCAGAAGCTGCGCAGTGTTCCAGTCCTTGCGCGGACTGCAGTTGATGATCATGGTTTTCATGTTGGTTACCCTCCTACCCCTTACTATACCACACGAAAGCTGACAGGGTGACGGTTCTTTTGTCAGCTTCTGGCCGGGCTGGCAGATTTACAACCAAAAAAACCGTATTGGTCCGTCCAAAATCTGCCGTGACCATACGGGTTTCAGCGCTGAAACCGGCTGTTCTTTCATTCGGTGCGTATTGGATTGCTCCCTGCAGGTTGCTTCAATACGGTTGCCTTCGCCTTTTCGGTTGTTTTTATTACGCAAAGCTGCCCATGGAGTAACTTTTCCGTACACCTGAAGCCTTGGATGAAGATCCAATACGTTTTTCTTGGTCGGGAAACTGTGGACCCCGGCCGTCGCCCGGCTCCTGCCGTCGAAAAAATGTTGCAGTTGACTAACGCCCCCGGGAATCAGTATAGTTATGGTAACAGAATTGCATAGGGTCACTCAATCTGATCAGGCCTTCAGGAGCCGGGCCCCTGCCGGGGCAGCAAATGAGCATGAAGCACATTAGCGGGACAGCGAGATGCCACGCCGTGTGCTTTTCTTGTATCCGCTCACTGTCTGAACAGAAAGGAGGCCGCCATGATCAAGCTGTCCAACGCGCCGAGAGGCCGCTACACCATCAAATGGATCTTCACCGAGCCGGAAGTATCCCGCGCTCTGCAGGCTATTTCCATCGAGACCGGCAAGGACGTCACCGTCCTCGGCCGCAACCCGCTGGGCGGCATTCTGCTTCGCTCGGAGGCGGGTGCGTTCTTCGTCGATTCGGAGCTCCTGGCCGGGATTACGATGTGAAGTTAACAAAAGGCTGAAAAGCTGACAGGGGGACAGTTCAAAGAACCGTCCCCCTGTCAGCTTTTTGTTATCTGAGCAGTCCGTTCGCGGAAAGCCACTTCCTCAGGCTCGTCTCGGAATTCGCCGCCTGACTTCCGGGAATTGAAAGGCCTCTCTTGATGTTCGCGCCGCGGGCGTATTTTTTGATGTCGCGCTCGCTGGAACCGAGGCCGCTGCCTTCGTTCGTGCAGAGCGGCAGGATCGTCTTGCCGGAGAAATTGTACTTCTCGAGGAAGGTCACGACCGCCATCGGCATCGTTCCCCAGTAGTTCGGATAACCGAGGATGACCGTGTCATACGCGTCGATACTCTCGGGGTACGCGACCAGCTCCGGGCGCGCGTTCGCCTTCAGATCCTTCTTGGCCTCTTCGATGCAGGTCATGTAGGCCGGTGAATACGGATGCTTCATCTCGATTTTGAAGCTGTCCGCTTCGATCAGGTCGCCGATGATGCCGCAGGCGATTTCGGTATTGCCCACCTCAAGGGTGCGCATCGTGCCGCCGAAGTAGTTCTCATCTGCTCTCGAATAAAATGCGATCAGGGTCTTAGCCATTGTTTTGTCCTCCTTATTCTCTATGATGGCAGGGGTTGGTGACAGGGGGAAGGTTCTTTTGTCACCACGTCACCACATCACCAACCGCCCCCTGTCATCACCTGCTCAGGCTCAGCGGCAGCTCCATGTGGTTCGCCTCCAGGAGGTCCTTGTCCCGGAGGATCTCGCCAGCGGGTCCGTCCGCCACGATCTCGCCGTCCGAAATCAGGATCACCCGGTCGCAGGTGTCGAGGATCATGTCGAGGTCGTGGGACGTGATGATCTTCGTCTGCGGGAGCTCCCGGATGGTGTTGATCACGATCCTGCGGTTGTACGGATCGAGCGCGGAGGTCGGCTCGTCCATGAGGATCGCCTCCGGCTCCATCGCCAGGATGGTGGCGATGGCAGCCATGCGCTTTTCGCCGCCGGAGATTTTGTGGTTGTATTTGTGCTTGAGGTACTCAAGGCCGAGGCGCTCGAGGACGGCGTCGACGCGCTTCTCGGCTTCCTCGCGGCTGACCATGTAGTTGAGCGGAGCGAACATCATGTCTTCGTACACGGTCGGCATGAACATCTGGTTGTCAGAGTTCTGCAGCACGAAGCCCAGCTTCTCGCGGATCTTCGCGAGATTGTCGCGGTTCATCTCGAAGCCAGCGGCCGTGATGCGCCCTTCCCCGGCGATCAGCCCGAGCAGGAGCTTCATGACGGTCGATTTGCCGGCGCCGTTCGCGCCGATCAGGCCGACGGCCTCACCGGTTTCGATGCGAAACGACATGCTCCGGATGACCGGCTTGTTCTTTTCGTAGGCAAAACTGACGTTGTCAAATTCGATCATTCTCATTACCTCACAAACAGGCTGCCCAAAAGCTCCGCGACGCGGAAATTCCGGAGCACGATGAAGATCAGGCATGTGCCGATCATGTAGGCGGCGTCCCGGAGCCCGAACGGCTTCACCGGCGCGTAGTGGAAGTGGTGGTGGTAGCCCCGCAGCATCATGCTGGCGTAGAGTTCCTGCGCCCGGTCCATGCTGCGCAGCAGGAGCTGCCCGAGGAACGACCCCCACGCCGACACGTGAATGCCCTTCTGGCCCGGCGCCCGCA
>CAYLSR010000020.1:187-13928 GCA_964385855.1 uncultured Mogibacterium sp. | reverse complement strand
GCCGCTACGCCCAGTACAAGGCCATGGCGGGGACGTGAGTGCTTAGTGCTTAGTGCTTAGTGCTTAGTGTGTAGTGCTCAGCGCTTGAAAAAATCAACTGCCCGGAGCTTTTGCTCCGGGCAGTTTCTTCCCCAATCTGCTTTGCCCGTGTTCATGGCATCCCCTTGAGGGGAAGCTCCGCGAAGCGGTGATGAGGTGTTTTTCCCGGCCGATTGTTCTCCACCTCATCCGCCCCGGTGCACACCCGGGGGCACCTCCCCCTCATGGGTAAGGTTTTGCGCTCTACTTACTTCTGAACACAAAACGACTGCCCGGAGCTTTTGCTCCGGGCAGTTTCTTCAGACTTATGACATGGAAAACAGCAGCGGCAGGAAGTTGTACAGTCCCAGGCTCCAGGCCGCATACACATGGGCCAGCCCCTCGTATTCGTGGAAGTAAGCGTTTTCGCCGTCGATCAGGGGGGCGGCGCGGCTGACCAGCGTTTGATACTGATTCTTCTGCAGGCCGCAGAAGCCGTCCCGCGTCCCGGCCCCGTTGTAAAACAGGTCGATCGGCCATTCCCGCTCCGGGGGAGTATTCAGCTTCTCTGCCAGAGCGATCATGTTCCCGTCGCTGCCGGAGAAGGCGCCGAACCAGGCAATACAGCTCAGACAGTCGGGCAGAATGGAGGTATAGACGTAGATCGAGCCCTGCGAAAGCCCGGCGAAGGCGAAGTGCTCCCGCGCCTGCGTGATGGACAGCTGCGAGCCGTCCACGGCATAGGTGCTGAAGGTCCTGGCCAGGGTGGGCAGGATGGTCTCCCGCAGCTCGCGGGCAAAGATGTCCCGGTCGGGGACGTACTGATAGTCGTTCGGCCGCAGGCTGTTGCGGTAGAAGGTCGGCGCGGCGACGATCATCGGCCGGCAGGCGGCAGAGTCGAGCAAGTTGTCCAGAAGATCGGTGGTGTACACCATGTCGCGCGAGGGAAAGGCGTAATCCTGGGGCTCGACCAGCCAGTAGTTCTCCGAGCCGCCCATGCCGTGCAGCAGGATCAGCACGTCATAGCGCTCCGCGGGATCGTAGCCGTAGGGGAGATAGACCGCCATCTGCTTTTCGATGGGCTCGAGCGTTTCGCCGTGCGGTCCGGAGCGGTAGTCCGCGGTCTGGTAGGAGAGCATGAGCACTCTGCCAGCGTGCGCGCAGGGCTCGAAGAGCTCGCGCGGGACGCGCTCAGTCTCAAACTGCGGCTCCACGCCGCAGCGGCGGCAGAAGCCCATCAGAAAGCTGTGCGGCACGATCTCGCCGCAGGTGAGGCAGCGCCTCGTCTCCAGGTCGTGCAGGGTATGCGCACAGCGCAGGCCGCAGCCGGTGCAGCGGCCGTTTTCCCAGGCGGGATGCGGGCAGGCCGTCGCCTCGATGATCAGGTCCGGCGTCCGCTCCGGCTCGGCGCTTACCGCGGCGGGCGCAGGCGAACGCTGAGCCGCGCAGCCGGCCAGCATCAGCAGGGCAAGCAGCAGCGCGAGGCAGCGCGCCGCTTTCATGAAGCCTGTCCTCCGCGGCGGCGCAGCACATAGTCGAACCAGGCCAGATACTCCGGCCCGAGGCGCTCGACCAGCGAGCGCGCCTCGCGCGGCCGTCCGGCGGCCCAGGAAAGGCACTGCTGCGCCAGCTGGTAGCGCCGCGCCACACTGAAGCGGGCGATCTCCTCATCCGTGAATTCGCCCAGCGCCGTCATCTGCTGCTGCGCCTGGATGAAGCGGACGAAGGCCTCGGCCGTGTCGCGCCCGACGATAGGCGCGAGCAGCGAAAAGTCGTTGCCGGAGCTGTCGAGCGCCTTGGAGACCATCTCCCAGCGCCGCGGGTCGGCGTGGCCCTCGGTGCCGGTGTAGGGCGTGCGCAGATAGAGGTCGTTGTTGGCCAGAAATTCCAGCACATAGGGGTTGATGTGATTGCGCAGCGCCCAGGGCATCCAGTTTTCCACGGTGGTGCGGATGTAGATGTGCGCAAAGCGGCCGAAGAGCGGCTCAGCCAGGTCGTGCGAGGCGCTCGACTCGCTACGGTCGTTGCCGGCGGCCACGATGCGGGCGTTCGGCGGCAGGGCCCAGCGGTTGTTGACAAAGCGCTCCAGCACGATCTTGAAGATGACCGACTGGGTCTGTTTGGTAGCGTTCGTGAGCTCGTCGAAAAAGAGGATGTGGGGCTTGCCGTCCTGGCACAGGCGCTCGAGCTTGACAAGCCAGACGGGCTTGATGTCCACGATCTCGTCCTTGGCCTCGTTGTAGATCGCGCGGCCGTTGATGGTCTCGGGGTTTTCGTTCACCAGCTCGATATCCAGCACCTCGGGGTCGATCTGCCGCACGCGGTCGCTCTTGCCGTCGCCGGACAATCCGTGCAGGAAGACCGGGATATCGGCCTCGACATAGGCACGGATGAGGCTCAGCTCGTCGTGCGTCTCCAGGCGGTAGGGCGCGCTCTCGGGCAGCGCCGCCTCCTCGTCGTCAAGCAGGTCCTGGAGAAAGTTTTGGTTTACATAATTTTCTGCCTCTTCCCGCGTCAGACCGCCCAGCAGCGCCTGGCAGCTCAGCAGCAGCCCGCGCCCCTCGTCATAAAGCCAGCGGACCGGCCGCAGCTCCAGGAACACGGCCTCGCCCTCGGCGGCCACTGTGCCGTCGGAGAGCTGCACGTAGCCGCTCACGCCGCCGGCTTCCAGTTCCACGCGCACCACGCGCTTGCCGCCGACGGCGTACACGGGCAGATCCCGCCCGCCGAGCGAGAGCGTGCGGCCCGTGGCAAAGAGCGCGCCGCGCTCGTCGTCGCGTCTGGCCATGTCGCGCAGGCTCCGGTCGAGCACGACGCCGGGATAGACGCCGAATTCCGCAAAGCTCACGCCGCCCTCGCGGTGCACGCGCCGCAGCAGCCGCTCCTCGCCCTCGTCCAGCAGCAGCGCCGGGCGCAGCGCGCAGGCGGGACAGCTCTCGTCACGGCCGAAGCGGTCCACGCAGCCGTCGGCGAGGAAATAGTTGATCCCGCCGCCGGCATCGAACAGAAAGCCGTCGTCCGGCGCGGTCATCAGCGCCAGATCCGTGGCCGGCGCGGCGGCGCCCACCGTGCGGAAGAAGGGCAGGGGGCGTTCAAAGACCTGTTCATGTGATAAGAAAATCGATTTCATGCTTCTCTTTCTCCTCTGTCGGGCGGCTGTAGATCACGCGCCCGCCGGGCGGGTGGATCGTCGTGCTGCCGTAGACCACCCAGATCGCGTCGCAGCGCTGCTCGGGCATCTCGGCAAAGCCGTCGGTAAAGATGATGCGGTTTTCCGCGTCGCCGGTAAAGGCGCTGATCGCGGCGTGAAAGTCAGTGCCGCCCGCGCCGCGCAGCTCGAGCTTTTGAATGTCGTCCTCGTTACGGATCTCCTGAAAACCGTAAAAGCGGGTGTCGAAGCAGCCGACGCGCACGACCGCGTCCGCCCGCAGCAGCCCCTTCACCCCGCGCACGAAGGCGCGCAGGAGCTCGGCGTCCACGGAGGCACTGGTGTCGAGCAGGATCTCGGCGTGCGCCACCGGATAGGCGCGAAATTCGTGCCTTAACATGCCGTCGCGGATCGTGCTGCCGGGAAACCAGTCGAAATCGAGCTGGGTGCTCGGCTCGAGCATCTCGGCCAGGCCCGCCACGATCGCCGCGAGCCCGGGATCCTCGATCGCGCGCTCCTGCGACGTGGTGTCTTTCCCCGCGCGCTTATCCTTCGGATCGGGCCGCGGATCGGGGATAAGCTCGACCTCATTGGATTCGTCCTGCCCGTCCTTCTGCTCCTCGTCCTTCAGAAACACGCGGTAGAGCGCCTCCGCGCTCACTTCGGCGTCCTCCGGCGGCAGCACCGCATTCATCGGCAGGGCAAAGCCTTCGTCGCGCAGCATCGCGTTGACTACCGCGTCGCCGGCCTTTTTCCACAGCCGCGCGTCCCGGTCGCCGCGGCGGCCAAAGTGATTGAGCTGCAGGTGCAGCAGCTCCCGGGCAACATAGTAGCGGCAGTCCTCCGGCGTCACGTAGCGCAGCAGCCGCTCGTTATATAGAATATTCCGGCCGTCGTTGTCCACCGGCCGCGCGGCGAGGGACTCCCGGAATTCCAGCATCCGGATCCGCTCGCTCCAGGGCGGCCACTGCTCGGCCAGGCTATCGCAAATTTCGGTAAAATCCATGCGCGTTCCGTCTCCCGTTTTGTTCCATACCCTTTAGTATAGCGGATGACCGGCCGAAAGTAAAGAGCCGCCGCGGCGCACGAAAACGATTGACGCAAGCCGATCCATGGGATACAATCTATTTATATATGACAGGGAAAGGATGTGATCCCATGGCCGGACCCGGACGGGGCCTCGGGCCCCGCGGCTTTCTGACGGAGGAGGAGAAAAAGAACCTGCCCAAGGTCAGCGGCGCGCTGATCCGCCGCATCTTAGGCTATCTGAAGCCCTACTGGCCGCAGTTTCTGCTGGTTTTCGTCACGATCCTGCTGTCGGCGGCAGTGGGCCTGCTGCCCAGCATCATCACCGGCAAGATCGTGGACGAGGCGCTGGTGGGCAAGAACATGCGCCTGCTGGTGCAGCTGCTGATCCTGGCCTTCGTCACGCTGACGGCCTCGCAGGTCATCTCCGTGCTGGAGAGCTATATCAACGCCTGGATCTCCCAGCGCATCATCTTCGACATGAAGAACCAGATGTACGACCATCTCCAGCACATGCCGCACGCCTTTTTCACCTCGGAGAAGCAGGGCGACATCATCACCCGCATGAATACCGACATCTCCGGCGTGAGCTCGGTCATTTCGGGCACGCTCTCGAGCATCGTGTCGAACATCGCTACCGTGGTCACGACGCTTGTGGCCCTCTTTACGATGAGCTGGAAGCTTGCCATCGTCGGCATCGTCGTGATCCCGCTGCTGATCCTGCCCACCAAGAGCGTCGGCAAGAAGCGCTACCAGCTGATGACGCAGTCCCAGGCCAAGCAGGACGAGATGAACCAGCTCATCAACGAAACGCTCTCGGTCTCGGGCTCCCTGCTGGTCAAGCTCTTCACCCGCGAGCAGGCCGAGTACCGCCGCTTCGAGAAGGTCAACGCCGAGGTCACGAAGCTCGCGCTCAAGGAGCAGAACAGCGGCCGCTGGTTTCGCGTCGTGATGGGCATGTTCACCCAGCTCGGCCCGCTGCTCATTTACTTCGCGGGCGGCTGGTTCATCATTTCGCGCGCCGATCCCGCGCTCACCGTCGGCACCATCACGGCCACGGTCTCCCTCATCAACCGGCTCTACCGCCCGGTGGAGAGCCTGCTGAACATCCATGTGGACTTCACCCGGTCGCTGGCGCTCTTCACGCGCATCTTCGAATATTTCGACATGCCCAACCCGATCCGCTCCCCGGAAAACGGACAGAAGCCCGACGTGAGCCATGCCGACATCGTCTACGATCACGTGGCCTTTTCCTACAGCCCGGAAAAACCGCTGCTGCGCGATATCGACTTCACCGTGCCGGCGGGGAAGATGTACGCCATCGTCGGGCCCTCCGGCTCCGGCAAGTCCACGGTGGTCAACCTGATCCCGCGGCTTTACGACGTAGTTTCAGGCAGCGTGCGCATCGCGGGCGTGGACGTGCGGGACTTCGATTTGAGCTACCTGCGCGAGCAGATCGGCGTGGTGACGCAGGACAGCTATCTCTTCAACGGCACGATCCGCGAGAACCTGCTCTACGCCAAGCCGGACGCCACGCCCGAGGAGATCGAGGCCGCCTGCTACATCGCCAATCTGAGCGAGTTTATCGCGGGCCAGCCCCAGGGCCTGGACACCGTCGTGGGCAACCGCGGCCTCAAGCTCTCCGGCGGCGAAAAGCAGCGCCTGTCGATCGCCCGCGTGATTTTGAAGGACCCGAAGATCCTCATCCTCGACGAGGCGACCTCGGCGCTCGACACGATCACCGAGCAGGCGATCCAAAGTTCATTCGATGAACTCGCACAGGGCCGGACGAGCCTCATCATCGCCCACCGGCTCGCGACCATCCGGAACGCCGACCGCATCGTCCTGATTGACGGCGGCCGGATCCGCGAAGAAGGTACCCACGAAGAACTGATGCAGCTCGGCGGCGAATACGCCCGGCTGTACAATACGCAAAAGCTGGCCGGTTAGCGGCCAGCTTTTTCCTATATACACGAATCACTCCGAAGCCGGGCTATGCCGGCTCCTCCAGCTTCCGGTACAGCGTGAAATGCATCGTCACGTAGCAGAGCACTCCGCTCAGCACGTTGGAGACCGGCTCCGCCCAGAAGACGCCTGCCGCGCCAAGGCCCGCCCGCGGCAGCAGGATCACCAGCGGCACGATCAGGAAGGCCTTCCGGAAGAGCGAGAAGAAGATCGCGCGCTTCGCGCACCCGAGCGCCTTGAAGGTCGACTGCGCCGTGTACTGGAATGCCATGAAGATCATCCCCGCGAAGAACTGCCGCATCGCCGGCACGCCGAGCGTGTGCGTCAGCGCATCCGTCGTGAAGAGCGACAGGAAGAAGCCCGGCACGAGCAGGATCAGCGCCCACAGGACGCCGGTCACCGCGAGGCACGAGACGAGCATGAACCGGATCCCTTCCTTCACGCGCTCCGGCCGGTTGGCCCCGTAGTTGTACCCCAGCACCGGCTGAGAAGCCGACGTGATGCAGCCCGCCGGCAGTTCCACCACGCCGCGGACCGAGTTGATGATCGTCATGATGCCGACGTAGATATCGCCGCCGTAGATCTGGAGCACCGCGTTGCAGATCACCTGATTGAGGCAGTTCGTGCTCATCATGATAAAATCCGAAGAGCCCATCGCCACGATCCGCCGGATGATGCCGGGATCCGGCCTCATGTACCGGAGCCGGATCCGGTAGACCCGGCCCTCGGCCCGCGGTTTGCTGCTCGTCAGGAATCGCAGCACCCACACCGCGGAGACGAACTGGCTGATCACGGTCGCAACGGCAGCGCCGCGAATGCCCAGGCCGAACAGGAAGATGAACACCGGATCGAGCACCAGATTGAGGAGGCAGCCGATCATGGTCGTCGCCATGCCGGCCTTCGGGAACCCCTGCGCGCTGATGTAGCCGTTCATCCCCACAGAAAACATCGAGAACAGCGTGCCCCACAGGTACACCCGGAGGTACTGGTCCGCGTACACATAGGAGGCGTCGCTCGCGCCGAACAGGTAGAGGATGGGTCGCCGGAAGGCATAGCAAAATCCGAACACGGCCACGGACGCGATCAGCAGCATCATCGCTGACTGCCCGAGGATGTGCTCTGCCTCCTCGTCCTCTCCCCGCCCGCGCTCGATGGAAAACAGCGGCGTCCCGCCGTTGCCGCACCAGTACGTGAACGCCGCGATCAGCGTCGTGAGTGGGAACGCGAGCCCCACGCCCGTCAGCGCCATCGTGCCCATCTCCGGCAGGTGCCCGAGGTAGATGCGGTCCACGATGCTGTACATCAGCTGGACGATCCTGGCGGCCAGGAGCGGGAGCACCTGGTAGAGGATCCTTGATGACATTTTGCCTATCGTAAAATCTGTCTTCAACTTCCGAAAAACTCCTGCGCAGAACTGCAGGCGGCCTTTCTGCCTGCTCTTCAAGTGTAGCACATCCGCGCCGGACATGCAAAAAACCCCGGAATCTTCGCGTCTGCGGGAGGTTCCGGGGTTTTGCGGGTTGCATATTAATTTGTCTATTCTGCGCTTTCGATCCCGAAATGGTGATAAAGCTCCATCGCGGCTTTCAGATCGGCCACGTAGTCATCGAAGGTGTTCGCCTCGATGGACATGATTCCGCTGAAGCTGTCGCTCTTGATGAACTCCATGAAGTCCGTGTAATCGAATCCATCATTAAGCTTCTGGACTCTGCGGACCTTTTGGCCTGCATAATCCGTGCCCGGATCATCGATGTGTGCGTGGACGATGCGGTCTGCGTAACGGTAGAGTTCATCGATGCTGCGGTCCTGCTCCTGCTGCCAGCGGTAGTCCACCATGGTGTAGACATCCTTCCAGCCCGCCTCGTCGATCATCGCCACGACGTCTTCGACCGTCTGAAGATAGTTGGTCACGCTCGGGCCGAGCGGCTCAACGATCACTTTGATCCCCTGCTCGCCGCCGATCTCCCGGCAGGCCTTAACTGCCTCGTAGTACATCGAGATGCCGCGTGGCTTATCGTCCTTGAGGGCCCTGCTGACGCCGTTGCCGAAACACCAGTATTCCGCGCCCAGGGCTTTCGCGCGCTTCGCGCTAATCTCGAGATGCGCGATCCAATCCGTGATCCGCCAGTCCGGTGCGGAGAATGACGGGACGAACGGCAGCGGATTGTCGATCACCCTGCACTTGACTCCGGTCTTTTGGAACTCCTCGAGCCTGACCTGGAATTCGTACGCTCTCAGCGCGGACATCACGACATTGCTCGGCTCGATATAGTTGTAGCCTGCTGCCTTCAGAATGCCCGCGTTTTCAAGCGGTGCGTTGACGCTTAGTTTGACCTTGCTCATATGTTTCTTCCTCTTTTTTCAGCAGGTGCGGACCTCTCGCGGAGATCCGCACGCTCCATTCCTGCTGTCAGGCGCTCAGAGCCCTGACCAGTTCTTCCGCCTTGTAGATGCACTCCGTGAGCTGTTCGCCGGAGAACGGCACCGACGCTCTGTTCGGATCGCAGACTTCATTGCAGGCAGCCAGCAGCTCGTCTCTCGTCACATCGGCGAGGTTGAGTTCGGCCAGTGTGGTCGGGATCCCAACGGATTTCGCGAACCGGATATACTCCTGAACGGTCTCTGCCGATTCACCTTCCGCGATCATCATCGGGATGATACCGTAGCCGACCTGCATGCCGTGCATGACCGTAGTTCTGCAAGCAGGGAACAGGACGAGTGCCCTGCCGAGCGTGTGCGACAGCCCAGAGCCGGACAGGGATCTCGCGATCCCGCTGTTGTGGAGGATCATCGACAGGACCATTTCGAATTCCTTCGTGATCTCCTTCTTTTCGGCCGCTTCGCGGGCCGCCTTCGTGTATTTCAGCAGCAGTTCCTGGCAGGAATCGACGATCTTGAGGCACAGCTCACTGAACTGATCCCTGTTCCCGATATGACGGAGGTCATACAGATACTCATAATAGGAGCAGATCTGGTCCGCCGCGCCCGCGACGATCATGTCTCCGGAGTTCCCGATCAGGATGCCCGTGTCCGCAAGCACCAGATCCGGGTAATTCGCCATCGACAGGTAGTGCTCCTTCTGAGAACCATCATCCGCATGGACGATGCTCAGCTGCGTTGCGGCCGCGTTCGTCGAAGCGCTCGTCGGCACGAGCACGCAGCGGATGTTGGTGTAGAACGCAATGCCTCTGGAAAAATCCATCGCCCGGCCGCCACCTGCACCGACGACGACGTCGATCCCGTTCTCTTTGACGTACTGCACCAGCTTCTCGATGTTCTGATCGGTGACGTCAACTCCGTCGATATTCATGAACGCGAGTTCCGGCGCCGGGACTCCCAGCTGGTCGAAGCGCTTCGCTTCTCCCATCTGTTTGTTGTAACGGCTGTTTTTATTCGCAATCTCCGGCATCAGCTTATCCGCCATCGACGCCGCGAAGCTTTCGCGGATCCGGCACGTCACATCCTCCGTGATCACGCCGCAGGACGTCAGGATCAGGAATTTCTTTCCGAGACCGAACGTATACCGTCTGATCTCATCCAGCGCGCCTTCACACTGGATGTACCTTGCCGTCTGCTGATAATCGTAATAACTCATAGTTTCCCCCTGTGCCTGTGGTTTTCAGCATCAGCTCATGAAGTAGATGATCAGTGGACCGATCATTGTCAGGACTATGTTGCCGATCGCGTATGCCGGTGCATAGGCGAGAGCGAAGATGCTGCTGCCGGTATCCTCAACGAGGACGTTCAGCGCGGCGATGATCGTGCTGGCACCGCACTGCGTGCCGAGGACGTCAACGACATCCATCTTGAGCAGATATCTGCCGACAAACATCGTGATCAGATGTGTACCTGCCGCAACGAAGACGCCGATGAGCAGGATTTTGATGCCCATGGTCTTGAACGCGTTGACGAAGTTCGAGCCGGCACCGAGGCCTACGCAGGCCACGAAGAGGTTCAGGCCCCATATTTTGAGGAACCATCTGGCTCCAGGAGCGATATAGCCCTTGCCCGGATGCTTCTCCGCGTAGTTGCCCATCACCATTCCGACGATGAGGATCGCAACGCCGCTGCCGACCGAGAGCGGCATACCGGCCGCGTGGATGGTGATTGCGCCGATGATCAGACCGATGGTGATGCCGATGTAGATGAACCAGATGTCCGAAGTCTCGCGGACAGGAGCGGTCCCGCCTGTGCTGGCGGAAGCTTTTTCTTCTACGTAGCCGATCTTTTCCGCCGTCTTCGCGACTTCCTGCTTCAGATCGACCTTCAGGAGCCATGGCTCGAATTTCTCGATCAGCAGCATGACACCGGCCATCCCGAAGAAGTAGGTCAGCGCATAAGCGATCGAAACGTTGTTCTGCAGCGCAGTCGTCGCAGCCTCGTCGAGGCCGAGTGCCTGGATCGCGTCACCCGCAGTAGCAATAACTGCAGTCTGTGTCAGCGACCCCGCGAAGATACCGGCCGTCGTGCCCTTGTCCAGTCCGAAGACCTTCGCAAGCAGCAGCGTCATTCCGGTACCCATGACGATGAACGTCGCGGTCAGTCCCAGAACCTTCGCGCCGGTCCGCTTCAGGCTGTTGACCAGCGACGGACCCGCTTCATAACCGATGACAAAGACGCACAGCGCGAAGCCCGTCATGCTAACGTTTCCGTCAATGCTGAACGGACCCGTGATGCCGCCGATGATCATCGCAACGAGCAGCGTGCCGACAGTCGGCCCGAGCCGGAACTTCCCAAACTGGAATCTGCCGATGAGATCCCCGAATGCCAGGGCGATCGCAACTGACACCAGCGGATGCCCTAATAGATATGCACCAATAGCAGACATGTTTTACCTCCCTCTTAACCATACACCTGTAAACCTTGCAGGCTTCCTCTTTTGTTCGAGGCAATTATATTCTCTAATTTGTGTTTATAGTGCTTCACATTATCAATGTTGTTATATATAATATCGATAGCAAAGGGTTTGGGTGAGAGCAAATGGAGGTGTGTCATGCTTTGGAGACAGCTGGAATGCTTTATTGCGGTCGGCAGGCATCTGAATTACACGGAAGCCGCCAAAGATCTCTTCCTGTCGCAGTCGGTGGTTTCTTATCACATCAACAACCTTGAAAAAGACCTGGGACTGAAGCTCCTGTACCGGACCTCCCATACCGTGCAGCTGACTCCGTACGGCCGGGAATTCTTCGAACGCCTTCTGCCGCACGTCGACAGCATCAATGAGGTGGTCCGCCGCTTCGACAAGACGTCCGGAGACTACAATCTGCACATCTCTTCCACCTATATCATCAATTACAAGATCTTTGCACCGTCCTTCAACACGCTCCGGAAGCGCCATCCGAACATCACCATCCACACGATCCAGATGGACCGCGAAACCGCAATCCAGCGGTTACTCGATGATGTGATCGAGGGGTGCTTCTGTTTTGAGGATGAAGCGCTGCAGTACAGCCAGCTGAAATTCTATCCGCTCTTTCAGATTCGCAACAACGGGTACCTGGTCCCGGCTTCCGATCCGCTCGCCGGAAAAGAATCCATCACCTATGAAGACCTGATCGGCAAGACGATCATCCTTCCGAAGAACATCGAACAGCAGCATCGCCTGCGTTTCTTCTATGATAATATCATGAAAAGAAAAAGGCATCTCAGCATCCTCTACGCGGAGGATATGCTGTCTGCCTTTTCGATGGTCTCACGCGGACTGGGGATTTCCCCGTCCATGGATTTCATGCCTGCCGCCTCGGACAATGTCCGGCTGCTGTACAACTCGGAAGACAAAATCTCCCGCTCCGGGTTCTGCATCAACATGGCCGGCAGTTCATTCTACGCCCGGGAACTGGCCGTGTTGCTGGAGTCCATGTACGCGGACGGACCGCAGTAGCTCCTACAGTTCTCTCGAACGGTCCGTCGCCGCCACGACGCACTTCATCACGCCCGCGCGGAAGCCGAAGTCCTCGAGGACCTCCACGCCCTCGATCGTCGTGCCCGCCGGCGAAGTGACCATGTCCTTGAGCGCACCCGGATGGATGCCGGTCTCGAGGATCATCTTCGCGGTACCGAGGACGGTCTGCGCCGCCAGCTTGTACGCCACGTCGCGGGTCAGGCCCTGCTTGACGCCGCCGTCCGCGAGCGCTTCGATGAACATCGCCGCGTAGGCCGGTCCGCCGCCGCTGAGCCCGCAGACCGCGTCGATGTCGTATTCCTTGACCCACTCGACGATGCCGATGGATTCAAAGAGGGTCTTCGCGAAGGCCTTCTCCTCGTCGGTCAGATCGTTCTCCTTGCAGAGCGCGAACGCGCCTTCGTAGACCAGCGCCGGGGTGTTCGGCATGATCCGGAGGATCCTCGGCTGCGCGTCGATCGCCTTCCGGAGCCGCTCGACGGTCACGCCGGCCACGATGGAAAACAGCGCCTTGCCCTCCAGTGCCTTCCCGGTCATCGCGGCCGCCTCCAGCATCTGCTGCGGTTTGACCGCGAGCAGGATCACGTCGCTCTGTGCCGCGACGGCCTCGTCATCCTGAAGGACGTTCAGCCCGAATTCCCGCGCCTCCTGATTCTTTTCTTCTTTGATATCAAAGACGTTGATATCTTCCTTCGCGATCACGCCCTTGCCGACCGCGCCGCGCACGATTGCGCCGCCCATGTTGCCAAACCCGATCACGCCGAATTTGATGCTCATACTCTGCCCTCCTTTTTACTTAAAAATTGCGTTCCGTATACTCAAAGATCGGCTCGTACTCATCCACGCCGAACAGCTCGAGATAGTCCCTGACGGCCTGCTCGATGATCCGCTGGGACTGCTCCGGCAGCCGCTTCCGGATCACATCCGTGATCGTGTGGTAGATGTGCGACGTGTGGAACTGGAAGTCCCGCACGAATTTCGTGCCGATTTCGGCCTTTTTCGCCGCCAGTTTCTCCTGATCCTCCGCGGTCAGCGGCAGTCCCCAGTCGAACTCGCACCGCTCCCCGCCGAAGCTCATCGACTCCCCGAGCGGCGTGCACACAAAGTCCGGGCAGAATCCCTCGTAGACCGCCCGGTCCACGTTGACGCAGTACTCCCGGCCGTACTCCAGGATGTCGTATTTCTTCCAGGCCTCGCACCACGCGCATTTGCTGATGTAGCTGACGAGCACCGGCTCCGTCTCCACGTAGCCGAACGTCATCTGCCCGTCGTAGTCGGGCTTCCACTCGCCGTAGGCCTGGTTGGTCCACAGCTCGATCGGGTCCCCGTTCTCCCGCGCGTACTTCGCCATCCGCGACCCGCGCTCCCGGCCGTACCGGATCATCCCCTCCTGGATGACCGCCCGGCCCTCCTCGCCGCACGTCTCGATCGTGTATTTCGCGAGCAGCGCGAACATCATCGCCTGATTTTCGATCCTCATCATAAGCGTACCTCCTGTCTGTATAATAATATCGTCTTTGGGCTGCAGAATCAAGATATCTCCGGCCATACCTCCTCGGCCCTGTCCGGGGGAAAAGCACCTTTTGCGGCCCTGTCCGGGGGAAAAGCACCTTTTGCGGCCCTGTCCGGGGAAAAGCACCTTTTGCGGCCCTGTCCGGGGAAAAGCACCTTTTGCGGCCCTG
>CAYLSR010000020.1:0-87 GCA_964385855.1 uncultured Mogibacterium sp. | reverse complement strand
TCCGGGAATCTGTCCTGTTTTGCCCGAAAAAATTTACACATTCCCGGACAAATCATCGGTTTTGTCCGGGAACCTGTCCGGGAAGCA
>CAYLSR010000019.1:0-14519 GCA_964385855.1 uncultured Mogibacterium sp. | reverse complement strand
CCTGAAATACAAGCGTTTGATAATATTTTTTTATAGGTGTCGTTAGACACTACCGAGTTCTGATAGGAGGGAACAAAATGAAAAAGCGCTCATTAGTATTATTGTTAACGACACTTCTTCTGATGTTTACCGTTACCGCATGCGGAGGCCAGAGTTCCGGAGAAAGCCAGGAAGCTGGTGCGGAGCAGACCGAACCTGTAACGATCACCTTTAGTACCATCAATATGCCACTGCGCTATACTGCGATCGAAAACGCTGCTGCGGCGATCGAAGAGAGAACGGGCGGCAATGTAAAGATCGATATCATTGCCGGAGGCGTCATGGGCGGAAGCGATAAGGAAGTCGCGGAAGCGGTCTTTACGGGATCGCTGGGCATGACCTTTGCGGCAGATCCGATGATCGGTGTGGCAACAAATACGATCGGTTGGACTTCTTTGCCGGGATTCATTGCTTCTACGGAGGAAGCAGATCAGTACTACCTGGACAGCTCCAGCGAAGTCTATCAGGAAGTGGACAAAGAACTTGCAGAAGTCGGTCTGGTCAGACTCGGTGTTGCAGATAACGGATTCAGAGTCTGCGAAGTCTCCTCTGCCAAGAGCTACACCTCGTTAGACGATGCAAAGAACCTCAAGATCAGAGTAGCAGATGATATCGGATACGATCTCTATCAGGCACTCGGTTTTATCCCGGTCAATATGGCAGGCAGTGAAGTGCTGACCGGTCTGACCCAGGGGACGATCGACGGCGTTGACAACTCCATCGGCGCGACATTCGCGATGGGCGTGCAGGACAACATCAAGGATATTCTGCAGCTGAACGCAGTCTACGGCGGCGCGTCCGTCATCGTCAATCAGGATGTCTGGAATACGATCTCTGAGGAGAATCAGGCGATCGTCCGCGAAGAGATCCAGAAGGCGATGGTCGAGTATACGGCGGCGTTCCGCGCATCCGAGACTGACTCCCTGAAGCAGTACACTGAAGCGGGGACCTGGAATGTGATCGTTCCGGATGAAGCGACACAGGAAAAGATCAAAGAAGCTTCTCTGCAGATTCTTGAGAAATACGGCAGCCAGTACAATGCTGACGCTGTAGCAATCGTTCAGAAGAGAATCGAATCGCACTAAACACTCAGGCTGCTGCGAAGGAAGGGCTTTGCAGCAGCCTTTTTTGTACTCTGAATTGAGGAAGAACGAATCATTCAAAAGAGAAGGAGAGGACGATGAATAACAAAGCACCGGCGCTGTTTGAAAAAACAGGGAACGCGCTATTGAAAATCGAAAGAGTCCTGCTTGTGATTCTTTTGGCAGTCGTGATTTTCCTGGCGTTCTATGAAGTGGCTGCAAGGTACTTTCTGAAGACGTCTTATCCGTGGCTGGAAGGCACAACACGGTACGCTTTCATCTGGCTTTGCTGGATCGGATCCGCCTATGCGTTTTATAACGGATCCCACATTGAGATCAACCTGTTCGACAGTATTGTCGGAAAGAGAGAGAATGCAGAAAAAATCAGCCGGGGCCTGACCAAGGTGGGGATCCTGATCAGCCTGGTATTTCTGATCTGCTTTACCGTCATTTACTTTGGTTACTGGAACAGGATGCGGGTTTCAGGTGTATTTGTAGAAGGCCTCAGGATCCGGACATGGATCCCGCTGACCGGACCTCTGCTCGGTTCGGTATTGATGATCATCCAGGGATTCCTTTCCCTGTTCAAGGATCCGTCCGAAGGAAGCGGTACGGTCGTTGAGATCACAGAGCCTGATGAAACGACGGAAGGAGGCTTATCATGACAATAAATGCAGGCCTTTGCCTCGTAATATTCCTCGTAGGGCTGTTCGGAACAGCCGTGTTGTTTAAAACCCCGCTGGGATTTGCGACAGGGATCGGCGCACTCCTGCTGGTGATGGCGATCGGAGCTCCGCTGATCGGCTTTTCGCAGGCTGCGTTCCAGGGACTTGACAGCTTCCCGCTGTTGGCGATCGCTCTGTTCATCTTTTCAGGATATATCATGGAGTTTACGGGGATCTCCGCGCTCCTGATACAATGGATCGACTCTTTTGCAGGCCGGCTCCGCGGAAGTACCGGAGCGGTAACGGTACTCGCGTCGACGTTCTTCGGGATGCTGACCGGTTCCGCGGTCAGTACGCTGAGCTGCATCGGGAACATCATGATCCCGGAGATGACCAAAAGAGGATATACCAAGTCCTACACCGGCGCGTTGCTTGCGGCGACCTGTTTCCTCGGGATCCTGATCCCGCCGAGCGGGCCGGGCATCATCTACGCGCAGGCTGCAAATGCGAAGATCTCCGCAGTATGGATGGCGACGATCGTTCCGGGCATCCTGTTCTGTGTTCTCTATATCACAGTGAACTATGTGAAGCGGAGAAAAGTAGAAGAGAAAGTAACGGAGCCGCTGCAGCTTGGTCCGTTCCTGGGACATGCAGGAAAGACCACGCTGATCGCCATCCCGGCGCTGATCATGCCGATCATCGTATTTGGCGGGATCTACGGCGGTATCTGCACACCGACTGAAGCCGGAGCGGTCACCTGCGTCTATGGCATCCTGTACTATCTGTTCCGGAAGAAAGTCCAGCATATCAAGATGCGGAAAAACCTCTACGAGATCGCTTATACCAGCGCATCCCTGATCGCTGTGATCGGTATCATGCTGGCGTTCGCGAACTGCGCGGGAAGAGCGATCGCGCAGGCCGGGATCTCCACGATGATCGCGAATCTGGTCATTTCCAATATCACATCCAAAGCGCTGTTCCTCCTGCTGGTCAACATCGCGTACCTCTTCCTCGGAATGATCATGGACATGAATGCGGCAATCCTGATCATGGTACCGCTGCTCATGCCTGCGGTGACGGCGATGGGGATCGATCCGGTCCACTTCGGTGCGATCACACTCGTCAATCTGAGTGTCGGACTTCTGACACCTCCGTTTGCGGCCGGCGTGTTCATCGCATCCAAGATGTGCGAGACATCGTTCGGAAGCATCGTCAAGGATTCGCTTCCGTTCCTCGCGGTAGGCCTTATCGTTATTGCGGTCACCACCTACTGTGAACCGCTGATCATGTGGCTGCCGGGACTGCTGGGATAAGGGCAGCTGTGCTGAAAACCTCTGTGAAATAACAGGGAAAAACAGTATTCCAAGCGGCGAAGCGGGGCCTTCCCCGCTTCGCCTGATTTTTAGAATTATGGTTGCTATTATGACAAAAGTATGCAATAATATACATAATACGTATCATCAATCCACTTGGCTGCATACTTTGTATGACATGGAGGTCCTTATGAACAATATCGGCCCGGTACCTGAGTACCCGGATATCAAAACGTATATGAATTTCTCCAGGAAAGGCTTCATCATCTGGGACGGAGATCCATGGAAAGAAGCCACGATGTCCTGGAAAGAGAGTTGCTACATCCATGCGGGACTGAGCGGAGCCGCCATCACGTTTGAGGGCAAAGACGCTCAGGACGCGATCTCCCGTTCGGCGATCAACAACGTCTATAAGTGGAAGATCGGCATGTCCAAGCATCTCGTACAGTGCAACGAGGACGGCCTGATCGTTAATCACGGGCTGATGCTCCGCGAAGGTGAGGAGAAGTTCCGGCTGATGGCTTCCGCGCCGTTTTCGATCTTCCGGCAGATCAAAGAGGGGATGGACGTGAAGGTCAGCGCCCGGGAGATGTATATCTTCCAGATCGCTGGACCGCTGTCGCTGACGGCGATCGAAAAAGCGTCGGGTGAGCTGCACAGAGACCTGAAATTCCTCGGCACCAAGATGACCCGCATCGCCGGGATCGATGTGGAGCTTTCGAGGATCGGCATGTCCGGAACGCTCGCGTATGAGGTCAGAGGCGACATGAAGGACGGTCCGGCCGTCTATGACGCGCTCTATCAGGCGGGCAAACCGCTCGGGATGAAGCGCCTGGGCTGGAATACCTACTTCGTGAACCACACAGAGGGCGGCTTCCCGCAGATGACGGGGACGTTCACCTTTGCGGAGATGCTGAACGAAGAGTATGAAGTCAACCCGCTGGAGCTCTACGATTCCCTCAAAATGAGCGGCAGCATCGATCCGAAGGATCTGCGTGCGAGGATGCGGACACCGGGCGAGCTCGGCTGGAACTGGATGGCGAAGTTCGACCATGATTTCGTCGGACGTGAAGCCGTCGAGGCCGAATACAATGACCCGAAGCGGACGATCGTCATGCTTGAATACAACGCGGAGGACGTGTTGGACACCTACGCATCGCTGTTCCGGGAGGGTGAAGACTACCAGACCTTCGGACTCCCGCTCGGCACCGAGCCGGGCGCGGGCGGACACGCGGATCTGGTCACGAACAAGGAAGGCAAGGCGATCGGCGTTGCATCCAACCCGGTTTACAGTTATTATTATCGTAAGATGATCGCGCACTGCACGATCGACATCGACCAGGCGGAGATCGGCAATGAAGTGATCGTCCACTGGGGTGAATACGGACACAAGATCAAGGAGATCCGCGCGACGGTCGCGAGATTCCCGTACATCGATCTGCCGTCCAATCAGGAATATGATCTTGATACGGTCCCGAAAGGCGTATAAAAGATAGACCGTAAGTTATTTCAAAAGGTATTGAGGAAAAATCCAAGAAGGAAACGGTAAGGAAAGGAGTTACTACACATGATCCCTACACTCGAACTCGGATACGGTTTGTTTGACAACATCGAAGACGCGATCGCAGCAGCGGTAAAGGCTCAGAGAGAGTATGAATTCAATTACACGCTCGAGGATCGCAAGAAATTCATCGACGCAGTCCGTGCGAAACTGGTCGAAGAAGCGAAGTTCATCTCTGAAATGGAGTATGAAGAGACCGGATACGGCAGACCAGAGGATAAGTTCGGCAAGAACCTCGGCACCGCTCTGGGCGTCCCTGGCGTTGAGAAGTTCCCGAAGGAAATGGTCAGCGCGGATGACGGCGGTCTGCTGATGGAGTTCTACGCACCGTTCGGCGTGATCGGCGCTCTGACCCCTGTCACCAACCCGTCCGCGACGATCGCAGGAAACGGTATCTGCAACCTCGCGGCCGGCAACGCGGTCGTATTCAACGCGCACCCGGCTGCAAAGGTCTCCACGGCTTATGCGCTGCAGCTCGTCAATAAGTGCGTTGTGGAAGCAGGCGGCCCGGACAACATGCTGACCTGCGTCAAGGAGCCGACGATGGATACGCTCAAGGCGATCATGGCGGCACCGGAAGTTTCCCTGATGATCGGTACCGGCGGCCCGGCGATGGTCAAGACCCTGATGACCTCCGGCAAGAAGTGCATCTGCGCAGGCCCTGGCAACCCGCCGACCATCGTTGACGAGACCGTTGACCTCGATGAGTGCGCTGCGACGCTGATCATGAGCCACTCCATGGAGAACAACACGCTGTGCATCGGCGAGAAGGAAGCGTTCGTTGTTGACGCGATCTTTGATGATTTCATGAAGGCGATGGAGAGAGCCGGCGCCAAGATCCTGACCGCGGAAGAGGCGGAGAAGGTCACCGCAGTCGGTCTGGTCCACAATGAGAACGGCACCTGGTCTGCAAACAAGAAGTTCGTCGGCAAGAACACGAACGTGATCCTCGCGGCAGCGGGCGTTGCTTGCGAAGGAGATCCGAGAACCGCGATCTTCGAGGCGGACAACGATCATCCGTACGTTCAGACAGAGCAGCTGCAGCCGATCCTGCCGGTCGTCCGCTGCAAGGACTTCGACGAAGCGCTTGAGAGAGCGGTCGCTGCTGAGCACGGCTATCGTCACTCTGCATCCATCTGGTCTGAGAACATGTCCAGAGTCACCAAGTTTGGTAAACTCGTCAGAACGACTGCGTTCGTACAGTGCGGCCTGACCATGACGGCTGTACCGGGATCCCCAACGATCGCGACTCCGACGGGTGAAGGCCCGACCGGTCCATGGACCTTCCTGAGAAAGAGAAGATTCTCCATGAGCGGCGGCAGAGGCTATATCGGCTAAAAGTCAAGAGAGGATACAAATGGCGAAGAAAGACGTATACAAGATCCTGACGGTCAATCCGGGATCGACTTCGACCAAGATCGGTTACTTCCTGAACGAGGAACTGCAGTTTGACAAGAGCATCACGCACAGCAGGGAAGAACTCGCGCAGTTCGCGGAGATCCAGGATCAGCTGGACTACCGTGCTTCGCTGGTCGAGGAAGCCTGCAAGGAGAACGGGATCGATCTGAATGACATCGACATTTTCCTCGGCCGGGGCGGCGGCATGGTCGCCTGCCCGGGCGGCGTCTATGAGATCAATGATATCCTGATCCGCGACTGCAAACTCGGTGCGGGCGGAGCGCATCATCCGGCAAATCTGGCTTCCCAGATCTGCAAGAAGTTCTCAGATCAGTACGGCGGCTGGTGCTGCACCTGCAACCCGCCGGATGTTGACGAACTCATGGATATCGCCAGACCGACCGGTCTGAAGGAGATCTGGCGCAAGAGCAGCTATCACGCGCTCAACCAGAAGGAGATCGCGCATCGCTACGCGGCTTCGCTCGGCAAGAAATACGAAGAGGTCAACCTCGTCATCGCGCACATCGGCGGCGGGATCTCCATCTCGGCGCACCGCAAGGGCCTCGTCATCGACACGACCTCGCTGATCAGCGGGAACGGCCCGATGATGCCGACCCGTGCGGGTGAGATCGACACAACCAAGATCGTCGACCTTTGCTTCAGCGGGAAGTATGACAAGAAGACGATCCGTGACCGCCTGACGAAGAAAGGCGGACTGATCGATCACCTCGGAACGGACGACGCGCGCGAAGTCATGAAGCGGATCGAGGACGGCGACAAGTACGCGGAAGTGATCTTCAACGCGATGATCTACCAGATCTCCAAGCAGATCGGGGCGATGGCAGTCGCGCTGGACGGACAGGTCGACCAGATCATCCTGACCGGCGGCATGTCCCGCAGCGAGTACCTGACGGATCGCATCAAACAGCATTCCGGATGGATCGCACCGATCACGATCATGGCGGGAGAATTCGAGCTGGAAGCCCTGGCGGCAGCCGGCCTCCGGGCGATCCGCGGAGAGACCGAGATCCACACCTATACGGGTGTTCCGATCTTCGAGAATTTCGACTATCTGAAGAAGTAAACGAAACGGATAATAATGACAGATGGAAGAACGCCTCCGACCGATGGCCGGGGGCGTTCTTTTGCGGGCATGACAGAGGGACGGTTCTTTTTGTCACGTCGTCATCTTTTCATCATACAAGTCGACCCGGATCATCGGCTGCAGAGGCCGAAAAGTTTGCCGGAAACCGTTGCTAAGCCGGATGAAAACGTTTATAATAAGACATCAGACATCTTATTAAAAAATACAGGGGGGAATATATCTGTGGCAAGAAAACCGCTATTGGTACAGGAGACGAAAGACAAGCTGATCAAGCTGATCGAAGCGGAGTATCAGCCGGGGGACAGGATCCCGTCGGAGTTCGTGCTGGCAGAACGATTTGAAGTCAGCCGTACGACGATCCGCGAAGCGATCAAACAGCTCTGCACGCAGAACGTGCTCAAGATCAAACGAGGCGAAGGCACCTATGTCACCAGCAATCCGGGGATGACCCGGGATCCGCTCGGGATGTCCTTTGTCGAAAGCAAGCGGGCGCTTCGGGATATCGCGGAGCTCGCCAGCATCCTGCAGCCGCCGCTCGCTGCGCTCGCGGCGACCCGGGCGACAGAGGAAGATATCGCGGAGATGGAACGGGTGCATCAGGAATTCATGGATTTCTACGAGACGATGGATCAGACCGATGAGGCTCAGATCGATCAGGCGCGCAAGATGGAGAGCCAGTTCCACGATCTCCTGCTCAAGGCTTGTCACAATGAAGCGATCACGAGGATGTCTTCTGTATTCTCGGTCATGCTGGAGGCGACCACGGTGAACAAGCTGGAGGTCGTCCAGATCTCTGCGAAGTACCACGGTAAGCTACTGGAAGCCATCAAGGAGCGCAATCCGGTCCTCGCGGAGCAGACGATGATGCTCCACATGTCGCTGAATGCCGAAGCGGCTTACCGCGACTGACGGCAGATGGGACAGGGCGGTGACAGGGCGACGGTCCTTTTGTCACCATTGACACAGGAAGAGGAGAAACTACAGATGGCTTCTATCGATAAAAGCGCGTTCATCGCGGAGGGCGTCCGCGTGAGCGGGGACGTCACGATCGGAAAGGACTGCAGCGTCTGGTACAATGCCGTCCTCCGGGCATCCGAGGGATCCCGGATCGTGATCGGCGACCGATCCAACGTCCAGGACAACTGCACGTTCCACGCGTCCAACGGCCGGACGGTCACACTCGGGACGAATGTCACGATCGGTCACAACGCGATCATCCACGGCTGCACCATCCGGGACAACTCGGTCATCGGGATGGGTGCGATCGTCATGAATGACGTGATCGTCGAAAAGAACTGCCTTGTCGGCGCTGGCGCGCTCCTGACGGAACGCAAGGTCTTCCCGGAGGGGCATCTGATCCTCGGGAGCCCGGCGAAGGCCGTGCGTCCGCTGACAGAGGCGGAGATCGCGGGCCTTCCGAACGCGGCCGCGGAGTACGTGGCGGCTTCGGCGATCGAGAAGGGAAAAGCTGACGGGGCTCTATGAGAAGAGACGCGGATTTCACACAAGGCAAAATACTGGAGCCGCTGATGCGGTTCATGATCCCGATCCTACTGGCGATGCTGCTGCAGGATCTGTACGGAGCCGTGGACATGCTGATCGTAGGGCAGTTCGCGACGACACCGGATGTCTCCGGCGTCACGACCGGAGCGCAGATCATGTCGGTGATCATGAACCTGGCGGTGAACTTCTCCATGGGGATCACCATCCTGCTGGGGCAGCAGATCGGCCGCGGAGAACGGGAGAAAGGCGGGCAGGTCATCGGTGCCGGCATCGCGTTCTTCTTCGCGTTCGGGGTCGTCCTCTCCGTGATCATGGTCACCTGCGCGCCGCTGATCGCGACCGTCATGCGCGCGCCGGAAGAGGCCTTCGCGCAGACGGTGCGGTACATCCGGATCTGCGGGTCGGGGTCGGTCATCGTCATCGCGTTTAACCTGATCGGCAGCATCTTCCGGGGCCTCGGGGACTCCCGGACGCCGCTCGTCACGGTGGCGATCGCTTGCGTCTTCAACATCATCGGGGACCTGGTGCTGGTCGCGGGATTCCGGATGGGCACCGCGGGCGCGGCGCTCGCCACGGTCGGCTCGCAGGCGATCAGCGTGATCCTCTCCCTCCTGATCATCCGCAGGAAAGAGCTGCCGTTCACCATGACGCGGAAAGATATCCGCTTCAACGGCAACATCATCCGGACCATCATCGGCCTTGGTCTGCCGATCGCGGTGCAGTCGTTCCTGGTATCGGTCTCGTTTCTCGTCATCCTGTCGATCGTCAACAACCTCGGCGTGACGGCTTCCGCCGGCATGGGCGTCGCGAACAGGATCATCGCCTTCATCATGCTCGTCCCGTCGGCCTTCGGACAGGCCATGGCGGCCTTCGTAGCGCAGAACGCGGGCGCGAAGCGGTACGATCGGGCGACGAAAGCCCTGAAGTACGGGATCACGGTCTCGCTGGCCTGCGGCTTTGTGATGTGCATGATCGCGCTGTTCTTCGGCGGATATCTGGCGGCCATCTTTACGAAGGATCCGGAGGTCGTGCTCGGCGCGCACAGCTACCTCAAGGCGTACGCGATCGACTGCCTACTGACGCCGTTCCTGTTCTGTTTCATCGGATTTTTCAACGGGCTCGGCATCACGAAGTTCGTCATGGTGCAGGGGATCCTCGGCGCGTTCTGCGTCCGCGTGCCGGCTTCGTACTTTCTCTCGAAGCTCGTGCCGGTCACGCTGTTCAAGATCGGCCTGGCGACGCCGATGTCGACCAGCATGCAGATCCTGATGTGTTTCGGTTGTTTATATTATGTAAAGACCCGGGTGTGGGCCCGGGAGGAGGTGTTATAGGATGCTGACGGGAAAGCAGAGAAGTTATCTCAAAAAGCTCGCGCAGGAGATCCGGCCGACCGTCATGATCGGTAGGGCCGGCGTGACGGAGACGGTGATCAGCGCGATCGACGATTACCTGAGCGCGAATGAACTGATCAAGGTGCAGATCCAGGAGGGCGCGGAGCTCGACCCGAAGGAGACGGCCAACGACATCGCGGAGGAACTCCGCGCGGAATTCGTGCAGGCGATCGGGCGCAGGTTCGTCCTGTATCGGCAGGCGAAGGATCCGGAGAAGCGGCAGATCGTCCTGTAACGATCCGCCTGTGGAGAGCTGTTATGCACGTTTGAAAGGATCGACGGGTGATGCCGGGCATTACGGGCACCCGTTACAAACGGGACTGCTGTGCGCAGCCCCGTTTGTTCACTTTAAGACGAAGTCTCGCATCGCCGGAAGTGCTCCAGCACGGTCGTCTGATACTTTTCCGGATCCTCGTAGTACGAAGCCGCATGCCCGGCACCCTCGATCCACAGGATGTCCCGCAGCGGAGCCGCGCAGGCGTGGTAGTTCCGGACGGCGTGGGATGGCGGGACGAAATCGTCCTCCGTGCCGTGGATGATGAGCGTCGGGATCCGGCACTTCCGGAGCGCTTTCTCCGCGTCCGCCTCGTACATACCGAAGTGCGCCTTTTCCCGGCACAGCTGGTCCACGCTCCACAGCAGGGCGTGCGAGTCGATGTGATACCACTGCCGCATGCAGTGCCGCAGGATCTCCTTCATGGAAACAAATCCGCAGTCTGCGACGATGCCGGCGAGGTTGTCCGGCAGGACGTATTCCGAGGCGCACAGAACCGCCGTCGCGCCCATCGAGACGCCGTACAGGTAGAGCGGCAGGCCCTCCGGGTTGCGCTCGTTGAGCCAGTCGAGCCAGTCCATCACGTCGTACTTCTCTCTGGCGCCGTAGGTGATGTACGCGCCGCCGCTCTGCCCGCAGCCGCGCTCATCGATGAACAGCAGGCTGCAGCCCTGCTCCCGCAGCCACGGCGCGATTGCCGCGAAGTGCTGCACCGCGTTCGAGCGGTAGCCGTGCGCGCACAGGACGAGGCGCTTCGGGTGTTCACACGCGAAGTACCGGGCGTGCAGCGGGGTGTCGTCGACGGACGAGGTGATGTGAACGTCCTCCATCTCCTGCGCGAGGAACCAGTCTTTTGCCGCCTGCGGCCGGTCGCCGTATTTTGCGAACGGATGGTCCTTCTTCTTTTCTTTTTTATTGTTTCCGCCGTAGTGCCAGTCCGCGCCCGCTTCGACGGAAGTGCGGAACACCCGATTGGCGGCAGCAGCCAGCGCCGCACTGCCGGCCGCGGTGATGCCGAGCGCCGCTAGCCAGCCGGTCCCTTTCTTAGCCATGGTGAACCTCCTGAGGTACTATTGATACTCGAATGATATCGGACGGTGGCGGATTTGTCAATCTGATCGGTTGCAGAAGATAGCGTCTGCGCTCATTCGAAAATCTGCTCGTAATGATCTGATGCAGTATTTCCTCCTGTCAAGCTCATCCAGAAAGTCCAATGCCAGGTAATAGTTGCGAACTTCCTGCTCCGGTCTGAGAAAATGCTTATGCGGATCCCCATCTACTGCAGCTTCTGCCTGCGCCTCTGTCAATGGATTCCCTTCTATAGTGGAGCTGAGCACTCCACTAATATTTCACTATTATTTCACTATTTTCCCGGCGCCTGCAACAATATGTTAAGTGATACTTAATACAAACCGAATAAACAATAGTTTTACTTTTATTTTGACCGGGACTATACTGTAGACAACAGGAGAACAGAGCATCTGAAGAGATGCTGAACGATACAAGGAGGTACAGTCATGGCTATGGGAATCGTATTGACAGTTGCGATGCTGATGTATGTTGGTGCTGAATTCGACATGGAAGATGCCGTCGAGCACAAATAGCAGATCAGAAAAAGCGGATACAGAGGGCAGGCCGGTTCTCCGGCTTGCCTTTTTCGTGCAAAAGGACTATAAAGAGAGGAGAGAGCACAAGGGGAGGACCTATGGAAAGCGCAAGATGTAAAGCATTTCTCGAATCCGTCCGGGGCGGCAGTTTCAAGGCCGCAGCAGACACGCTCGGCTATACGCCGTCCGGCGTCAGCCAGCTCGTGACTGCGCTGGAAAAGGAGCTGGGGTTCACGCTGCTCGTCCGGACGAAGAAGGGGGTCCGGCCGACTCGGGAAGGGGAGCAGATGCTCCCGGTGATCCGCTCGTACCTGTCGAAGGAGCGGGATCTCTACGCGCGCGCCTCCGAGCTGTGCGGGCTGACCGTGGGCAGTCTGACGATCGCCTCCTATCCGAGCATCGCCATCAACTGGCTGCCGAAGCTCGTGCGCAGATTCCAGAAGGACTATCCGGGCATCCACATCAACATCAAGGAGGGCATCCGGCAGGAGATCTTCCACCACCTGGATTCGGGGGAAGCCGACATGGGGTTCCTCGCCTATGCGGACCCGATGCCGTACGAGTGGATCCCGCTGGCGGAGGACGACATGCTGGCCATCCTGCCGGAAAACCACCGGCTTGCCGGCGCTCCGGCGTTTCCGGTCCGGGCGTGTGACGGCGAATCCTTTATCATGACGTCCTGGGGCGAGGATGCCGAGATCCACGAGATCTTCCGGCAGTACCAGGTGAAGCCGGACATCCGCTACACGACGTACGACACGCTGGTCGCCATGTCGATGATCCAGATGGGCCTCGGGATCAGCTTCATGAACACCCTGAGCACCGCGCTCATCCGGGAGCACCTGGTCAAGCTGCCGCTCGATCCGCCGTCGCGGATCACCTTCGGCGTGGCGGTCCCGTCCGAGGAACATCTGTCCTCGGCAGCGAAGAAATTCCTGGATTATGCCGTACGGATCCTGACGCGGGAGGAATCTCCGGCAGAGTGACGAATCACTCCGGTGCGCCGGCTCAGTCCAGCCGGATCCACTTGCCGCCGATCTCCTTCATCGCGCTGTACTGGAGGCTCGGGCTGCCCAGCATGCGGTTGTCCTCGAGCGCCTCTTCGTACGTGTCGTAGATGCTGAGCCCGTAATACCAGTATTTGGCCGTCGGATCGAGGCCGAAGGCCGCGACGATCTCATCTTTGTAGGTTTCCAGCCAGCGCTGCTGCTGACGGACCTGATCTTCAAAATCGCTCATTTCAGAACCTCTTTCATCATGGAGTTCGCGAGAGGGGTGACAGGGGTGGTGACAAAAGAACCGTCCCAATGTCACCCCGCCCCGCTTTGATATATTGTATCCCACATCCGGCGATGAATCAATGGGACCCGGGATTTTGACAATCCGGCAGGATTCGGATACAATTTAAAGCAGTGAATCAACAAAGGAGGATCATCATGAAAAGAGAACTGCAAGCACAGCCGCTGGCTTTTCCGACGCCGGTCTACGTCGTCGGCACGTATAATGAGGACGGGATGCCGAACGCGATGACGGCCGCCTGGGGCGGGGTCGCGAGCACGACGCCGCCGGGTCTGTACATCGATCTGTCGCTGGGGCACAAGACGACGGAGAACATCCGGAGGACCGGTTGTTTTACCGTCGCCATTCCGGACCCGTCGCTGATGGAAGTCGCGGATTATCTGGGGATCGTCTCCGGACATAAGGTGGATAAGTTCGCGGAAGCCGGGCTCACCCAGACGAAGAGCACAAAAGTCGACGCGCCGGTCATCGATCAGTTCAAGCTCACGATGGAGTGTGAGGTCCGGCACATCATGGAGGAGACCGGCGCGATGATTGTCGGCAACATCGTGGGGATCGTCGCGGATGAATCGATCCTGAACGAGGACGGGAAAGTGGATTTCACGCTGCTCAGGCCGCTTGCGTTCGATCCGGCGTGCGGACGGTATTCGGTCATGGAAAACGTCGCCGGCAAGGCGTTTTCCTGCGGGATGGCGCTGAAAAAGAAGTGAGCCGAGGGAATTCGGCCGGAATAAAAGGGACTTTAAGAGGAGGAAGAAGCATGAGCAAGACATTGGTGGCGTATTTCAGCGCGAGCGGCGTGACCGCGAAGGTGGCGGCGAAGCTGGCGAAAGCGACCGGCGGCAATCTGTTTGAGATCCGGCCGGAGGTTCCGTACACCCGTGCGGATCTGAACTACATGAGCAAGAAAAGTCGGAGCTCGATCGAAATGAACGATCCGTCCTGCCGGCCGGCGATCGCGTCGAAGGTTGAGGACATGGGGCAGTACGATACAGTCTTTGTCGGTTTCCCGGTCTGGTGGTACCGGGAACCATCGATCATCGATACGTTCATGGAAGCCTACGATTTCACGGGCAAGACGGTCGTGCCGTTCTGCACTTCCGGCGGCAGCGGGCTCGGATCATCCGGCGACAACCTGCAGAAGTTGGCGCCGGGTGCGAAGGTCGTCGCCGGCAGGCGGCTGTCCGGGCGGGTGTCCGAGGAGGAACTCGCGAATTGGGCGAAAAGCTGACAGGGGGACGGGGCAGATTGTCAAGTAAGTGCAACACCTTCGTAAACCTCT
>CAYLSR010000018.1:3485-14909 GCA_964385855.1 uncultured Mogibacterium sp. | reverse complement strand
CGCAGTCGCGGGGCAATGTCCCCAGGCCGCCCCCGCAGAACCGCCCGTTCGCCGCCGTGCACAGGATCAGCGGACCGCTGTGGACAACCTCTCCGTCCGCGGTCACGCGGAGATCCCCGCCCCTTTTGCGGATGAGGTTGACGACGAGCGCCAGGATGTACGAAAACGTTCCGCTCACGCCCGGCAGTTCCTTCAGCCGGTGCGCCAGGATCGCGGTATTCCCGTCAAATCCGATGTTGATCCCGTTGATATAGTGATCGCTGCGCGTCTCCCCGCCCTGCTCCCAGCTGTAGCGGAGGACGTCGATCGGCCGGACGTCCGCGGAAAGCTGTCTGCGAAGATCCCGGAAGCGCTCCGGCGAATCAAAGCACCGGACGAAGTCGTTCCCGCTCCCCACCGGCACGACGCCGAGCATGGCGTTCGGATGACCGATCAGTCCGTTCACGACTTCGTGCAGCGTCCCGTCGCCACCGCAGGCGTAGATGCAGATCTCCTCTCCTTCGGCGGCAGCCTCCTCCGCCAGCTTTGAGGCGAGGATGGATGCGTCCTTCTCCCCGGCGGTCAGCCTGCAGGAGATCTCTTCGGTCCCTTCACGCATCAGCGCCCGGATCTCCTCCTGCAGCTGAGCGGCTCCGCGGCCGTTCCCGGAGGCCGGATTGAGGATAAAAGCGTGTTTCATCGTCTTACTCCTGTTCAAAGATCAGCTTCGGGATCGCTCCCAGATAATCGAGGGATGTCAGATAGTAGCTCACGCCTCGGTGGGTGCCTTTGATCCCGCGGCCGAACGACTGCATGCCGTGCAGATGCCCGTAGACGCAGATCTCCGCACCGTACGCTTCCAGCAGATCGGTAAACTCGGACTGCCGGAGCCGGTCGTCTGCCGGCGGATAGTGCATGCAGACGATGATCCGCTCCGCGCCGGACTTCCGCGCTTCCTTCAGGCTCATCTCCAGGCGTCCCAGTTCGCGCCGGTAGATCTTCGCGTCGTGCTCGGTCCACTCCTCGCTGCCGGGGTGGATCCAGCCCCTGGAGCCCGCGATCGCGATCCGCCCGTCCCGCGTCACATAGCAGGTATTCTGCAGGAAAAACATGTCCTCATACAGAGTATTGAGGTAACTGATCCGGTTCCACCAAAGGTCGTGATTGCCCTTGAGCAGGATCTTCTGCCCCGGGAGCGCGTGGATCCAGTCGAGGTCCGCCCGGGCTTCCTCCAGCCGGAGCCCCCACGACAGATCCCCCGCCAGGATCACGAGGTCGTCCTCCGCGACGCGCTCGCACCAGGCCTGCCGGAGCCGTTCTTCATAATTCTCCCATCCTTCGCCGAAGACCCGCATGGGCTTATCGACGGATTCATGGTTGGACAGGTGCAGATCCGCAATCGCATAGATCTTCATCTGAGTCTCCTTTATCCCGCACCTGAGTGAGCACGCTCAGGATCGTTCCGTTGTCGTATCCGAGGGATTCCAGCCTCCGCGCGACCCGCGCGAGGTGCTTCTGCTCCGGCGGGCCCGGAAGGTCCGCCGTCACGCGGAGCGCCGCGGTGAGCGCGTTCGCCCGTTCATCGATCCCGAACTCATACCGGACATCCTCACAGGCGTTCGCGGCGGTCTCCGCGTCGATTCCCCGCTCCCCGAGCTCCAGGAGGATCCGCCGCCGTCCCCGAAGCTTCTCGTACGCGTACTCGCAGTAGCGCCGGGCGTAGCCGGCATCGTCGAGATAGCCGAGGTCGGTGAACTCTTTGGGCACCTCCCGGATCTCCTCCGGCTCGTAGCCCCGATCCCGGAGGCGGTCCCGCACCTCCCGGGTCGTCCGCATCCGGGACGCCAGGTACCGGGCCGCTTCTTCCTGCGCTGTTCTCTTTGCTGTCATCATCGCTCCTGTTCCGGGATCAGTTTCCGCAGCCGGATCTCCGCCGGCGTTTTCGTGCAGACGGCGCCGTAGACCGAGCCGTCCGGAGAAATCTCCCTGCAGAACCAGTCCGCGCCCCCGCAGGCGACCGGCGAAACGCCAAAGACCGCCGGGACCGGGCTGATCACCGTGGTGCCCAGCGCCTTGATCAGCGCTTCGCGCCGGACCCAGATCCGCCAGAAGACTTCTTCTCCGCCCTGCCGGACCGCTTCCGCGTCCGCAGGATCAAAAAACCGCTCCGCGATCTTCATCTGGTCCGTCCCCACCGGTCTCGGCACCTGCAGATCCAGACCGACCGGCTCGCTGCCGCCGATGAGAACGCCCCACCAGCTGCCGCTGTGCGAAAGGGAAAACGCCGGGAATCCCGGGATGGTCGGCTTTCCGTGCGCTCCGCGCCGGATCCGCCCGAGGCATTCCTTCGCCTCCGCTTCGGGATCCTCTGACGACCCGCAGTCGGTCAGATAGGCCCGGACCGCATCCTCCAATAGCCCGTGGCTCGGCCTTTTGCTGCTGTCATACCAGTCCGTGTAGTAGAGGATCATCGGTTCTCACCGATGTTGAGGAGATAGGCCGCGTTCCCGTAGCAGGCGTCATCGGAGGAGAGGACATCCGGCACGAGCCCCTCTCCGTCGATCTTCTTGTCGCCCGGCAGGAAGTACTCTTCGATCGTGATCTTGAACACGGAGTGATCCTGCAGCTTGTAGACCGCCTGGATCAGCCCCTTGCCGTACGTCTGCGTCCCGACGAGCTTTGCGCCGCCGTTTGCCTGGATCGCACCGGCGAAGATCTCGGAGGTGCTCGCCGTGTTCTCGTTGACCAGGACGATGTACTCGATGTCCGCGGCGCTCTCCGCAGAATTGTAGACGGTCTCCTCGCCCTGATTGTTCTTCGCGGTCATGATCTTGCACGCCGGCAGGAGGTAATCCGCCATATCGACGCCCTCCTGCGTCACGCCGCCCGGATTGTCTCGGACGTCGATGATGATCTTCTCGTACCCGCGGTCCTTCAGCGTCTTGACCGCGTCCTTGAATTCTTCCGCCGCGCCTTCCCGGAAGGCCGAGACCGTGATCAGGCCGATCCCGCTGGTCTCGTCATACTCCTCGAAGCGCACGCTCTTGTCCTCGACATCCGTCCGGTACAGCTGGACGTCGAAGGATTCTTCTCCCCTTCGAAGCGTCAGCGTGACCGGCGTCCCCGCTTCGCCGCCGATGAGATCGGAGGCCTCCTGCACGCTCGTCGGGGCCGTCCCATCGATGGCCTCGATGATATCCCCTTCCTGAAGCGCTTCTTCCTGCGCCGGGCTCCCGTCGAGCACCCGGTTCACGATGACCCGGTCCTCCTCATCCATCGCCAGCGCGACGCCGATGCCGGTATAAGAGCTGAGGAACTTCCGCTCAAAGGCCTTGTACTCCTCCTCGGTATAGTAGGTCGCGTACGGGTCGTCGATCGCGCCGATCACCGAGTCCGCGATCCCGCGGTCCAGCTTGTCCGCATCGATCGTATAGATCGAGTTCTCGCGGATCAGATCCTGCATCTGATAGTACTTTCCGTAGTCCTGATCCAGCGCCTGATAGTAGTCCAGCTTCTCCTGCGGCAGGAACTCTCCGCCCTTGATGACTTTGTAGTACACCGCGATGCCCGTGACCGCTGCTGCCGCCCCGAGCAGGAAGACGAACAGCGCGAACCGCCACAGCGCATTCACCGTCAATCTGCGTTTAGATCTCATGACTGCTCCCTCCGGCCGGCGTGATCTCCGTGACCAGGATCTGCACCCGGTCCACGTTCCGCCAGGAATTGATCTCTATCGTACCGTACACATCGACGCTGCCGGACATCTGTACGAGATCGTAGTACTGCTGCGCGTCGTGGAACAGCAGGCAGTCGATCCGGGTGTCCCCGGCAGGGATCGTAAACTTCGCGAACTTCGTGTCATTTTTGAGGTAATACCAGTCCCTGATCCGGACCGCCGGGATCCGGAAGACCGGCGCTTCATTGTCCTTGCCGCACGGCTCGAGCGCCTGAAGCGATTTTGCGAGCTCCAGCGTGATGCTGTCCGGACGGACGGCCGCATCGCACTTCAGGTCCTCCTCGAACAGCGTTTCGTCCTCAAAGGTCATCTCGAGCAGGTCCTGATTGAGCGCCTCTCTCAGCGCCTCGATGCGGTCACCCTCGATGGTGAACCCGCAGGCCGCGCTGTGCCCGCCGAACCGCAGGAACTGATCCCGGTACTTGTCCAGCATGGCGAAGATGTCGACCTTGGCGACCGAGCGCCCCGTCCCCTTGTAGTCGCTGCCGTTCGGCGTGACGATGACGGTCGGGCGGTGCATCTCTTCTTTGATCTTGCCCGCGACGATCCCGAGGATCCCCTCGTGGACGTCCTCCGCCTCGATCAGGAGGAAATCGCCGCTCTCGATCTCCTGCTCCGCGATCCGGATGCACTTCTGATAGGCCGCGTCCTGCAGACTGCGCCTCCTCGCGTTGGCTTCAATAAGCGCGCTGCAGCAGCGCTCGATCTCCTCTGGGTCGGTCGCCAGAAACAGCCGGACGCCCAGCGAAGCGTCGCCGACCCGGCCGGCCGCATTGATCCTCGGCGCGATCCCGAAGGAGATGTTGCTCGCCTTCAGCGATTCGCAGTGGAGCCCGGAGAGCTCGATCAGCCGGCGAAGCCCCGGATTGCGGCATCCCCGGTTGATCCGCATCAGCCCGTACTTGACGATCGTGCGGTTCTCATCGACCATAGGCATGATGTCCGCGATCGTCCCGATCGTCACGAGCTCCAGGACATCGGCGATCAGGCTGCGCGGGATCTCCCGCACGCGGCTGATTGCCAGCGCCAGCTTGTAAGCGACGCCGACGCCCGCCAGCCCCTTGAACGGGTAGGTGTCGCCCGGCGCCTTCGGATTGATGACGATTCCCTCCGCGATCTCCGAGGAGATGATGTGGTGATCGGTCACGACCGTCCCGATGCCGAGCGAGTGCGCGTACCGCGTCTCCTCGGCGGAAGCGGATCCGCAGTCGACCGTCACGATGAATTCGCCGCCCTCCTGATAGATGCGCTCGATCGCGTCCTTGTGGAGCCCGTATCCCTCATCGATCCGGGACGGGATATAGTACGTCAGGTTGTCCGTCAGGCATCCCAACACCTTCATCAGAAGCGCGGTGGAGGTGACGCCGTCGGCATCGTAATCCCCGTAGATCACGATGCGCTTGCCCTCATCGATTGCCTGCAGCAGCGCCGTCACGCCTTCCCGCATGTTGGTGAGCAGGAACGGATCGTAGACGAGCTGCGGCTTCGGCGAGAGAAACTCGCGCACGGCCTCGTCGCCGGTGACGCCTCGTTGATTCAGGATCTGAAGCAGGAGTTCATTCATAGATATTCCTCTCGCGGATCAGCCCTTCGGGATGAAGTTCTCCGGGGCGATCCAGCGTTAATACAAAATATACGGATCGACGTAGTCGCCGTCCTTCAGGACGCTGTAGTGCAGGTGCGGACCCGTCGAGCGGCCGGTGCTGCCGACGTAGCCGACCACCTGCCCCTTGAGGACGTAGTCGCCTTCCGAAACGGCGAAGCCGCTGAGATGCCCGTACAGCGTCGTGTATCCGTCCCCGATGTAGATCTGGATGCAGTTGCCGTACGTCCCGTACCAGGACGCCATGGTGACGACCCCGTCTCCCGCGGCGACCACCGGTGTTCCGGTGCTCGCGCCGATGTCATACCCGCTGTGGTACATACGGACGCCCAGGATCGGGTGGATCCGCCAGCCGTACATGGAGGTGAGCGGACCGTCCACCGGCCACGCGTAGGTGCCGCTGTTTACGATGACCGCGTCACCGCCGGCTTCCCGGGCGGCCTCCGCCAGCGCCTTTCGCTTCTCGGCCAGCTTGGCATCCGCCTCCGCCTGCTTGGCGGCCGCCTGCGCGGCCAGCTCGTTGGCCTCGGCTTCCTTTTGCTCCTGGATCGCACGGTACGCGTCGGCTTCCGCCTGATAGGAGGCCTTGGTCGCCTCGAGCTCCGCCTTCTGCGACTCGAGCTCCAGCTCCTGCGCCTCGAGCTGCGTCTTCAGGAGGTCGAGCTGCTCGTAGTCCTCCCGGAGCTGGCGGATCAATTCCTTGTCGCTGTTGACGATGACCTGCACCATCGTCAGGTTGGTCATCAGCTCATCGATGCTGTCCGAGCTGAGGAGCACGTCGACGAATCCCACGGTCCCCGTCTTGTACATCGTCTCCAGCCGGTCGTCGAGCAGTTTCTGCTGCGCGTCGATCTCCTTTTGCTTCTTTTCGAGCTTTTCGCGGGTCTCCTCGATCTTGGCGGTCAGTGCGTCGATCTCCGCCTGCTTTTCGGTGATGACCGCGACCATCTCCTCGATGCGGGCCTCCAGCGCCTCGGCCTGCTCTTCCGCCTCCGCGGCCTCCTGTTCGGCCGCCTCGGACTGCGCCGTCGCCTCTTCGGCCGCCTTGCTGGCCTCCTCGGCCGCCTGCCCCGCCTCCCGGGCTTCCTGCTTCTTTTCTTCGACCGAACCGAAGACCGATGTCAGCGAAGCTGCCGCCATCGCTGCCATCAGCAGGATCGATATGAATATGCTGCTGCGTGATCTGCGCATCCTGTCTCCTTCCTGCGCCGGGCCGTCCTGCCCGTGCAGTGGTCCTCTGTGCTTTGTATGTTTGCGTCCCGACGGATCAGCGGTCCAGGAACTTCCGGATCGAAATGATGCTCCCGCAGGTGCCGATCCCGACGCCGAGCGAGATGAAGATGATCAGAAGGTTCGGGATCAGGTAGGCCGTGGAAACCACCGGCACCGACAGCACCCGCATGACGTCCGGCCCGATGATGTCCGTCACCCTGTCGTAGATGAGGTACATGAGCCCCGTCGCGATGCCCGCGCTGACCGCCCCGATCAGGATGCCCTCCAGGATGAACGGCGCACGGACGAACCAGTCGGTCGCGCCGAGGTACTTCATGATGCTGATCTCCTTGGCCCGGTTGAAGACCGTCAGCTTGATCGTGTTCGACACGATGATGACGGAGACGATGATCAGGAACGCCATGACCACAATCGACGCGATCCGTATGAAGTCCGTGATCTTCGCCAGCTTTTCCACCGTATCCTGATAGTACTTGACATCATCGACGCCGTCGACTTCAGCCGCAGCCGCCGACACGCTCGCCGCGGCGTCCTTGTCCTCGACGTAGACGAGCCAGGAATCCGGGAGCGGGTTGTGTTTGAGGTCCTCCAGCAGGTAGGCGTTTTCTCCCCAGCGCTCTTTCATGATCTCGAGCGCGTCGTCCTTGCTCCGGAATTCCGCGCCCGTCACACCCGGCATCGCCTGAAGCTCCGCGCCGACGCGCTGGTTTTTCACGTCGTCGTTTTCATCCGCCATATAGACCTCGACGACGTTGTAATCCTCCTGAATGACCCTGGCGAACAGGTCGACGTTGATGAACGCGACGAAAAAGATCCCGAGGATCAGCATCATGGCCGTGATGGCCAGCATGGCGGTGAAGCTCATGCCCTTGTTCCGGAAGAGCTGCGAGAAGGCCTGCCGGATCGTATATCCGATTCTAGAAAACATATGGGTCGACCTCCTCTGAAGCGATGTCATAGAATCCGTCGGTCGAAACACCGTACGAGCCGCGCTCGTCCCGGACGATCCGGCCGTTTTCGATCGCGACGACGCGCTTGTTCATCTTGTCCACGATGTCTTTGGCGTGCGTCACCATCAGGATCGTCGTCCCGTGCAGGTTGATCTTCTCGAGGAGCTCCATGATCTCCATCGCGGTCACCGGGTCCAGGTTGCCCGTCGGCTCGTCCGCGATCAGGAGCGCCGGATGGTTGACGATCGCGCGGGCGATGCCGACCCGCTGCTGCTCGCCGGCGGACAGCTCGTGCGGATAGCGGTCCTTCTTGTCCGCGATCCCGACGAGGTCCAGCGCGATCGGGACCTCCCTGCGGATCACCTTCTTTTTGCAGTGGCGGACCTCCATCGCAAAAGCGACGTTCTCGTAGACGGTCTTTTTTTCCAGCAGCCGGAAATCCTGGAACACCATGCCGATCTTCTGCCGCAGCGCCGGGATCTCCCGCCTGGACAGCCGGGTGACGTCCTTCCCGTTTACAAAGATCCTGCCGCGGTCCGCCTCGATCTCCTTCAGGATGAGGCGCACGAACGTCGTCTTGCCGGCGCCGCTCGGTCCGACCAGAAAGACGAAGTCCCCTTTATCGATATGGACGGTCGCGTTGACCAGTCCGACGTTATCCCCGTAACTCTTGCTGACATTGTTGAAAAGGATCATGATCCCCTCCTGAGATGCTTGATTTTCTGCCCGAAGGACATACGAACAGACAGTATCATTATACTATACCTCACCCGCCGATAAAAGGTCTGCCGGTCAAAAATCACACGCTTTTCACGTTCCTGACCACAAAATATGCCCGCCGGGCAGGCGCGCATCCACAGCATGTGGTGCAAAAAGGCGAACCGCCGGCGAAGAACGGCGAACACCCCTTAAACGCGAGAAGCCGCTCCTTTCGGAGCAGCTTCTGTCAGTTCTTCTGTTCTTTTCAGGTGGCTTCCGCCCTTACAGGCAGAGCTTATACAGCATCCTCGCGTAGATTCTCGCCGCCTTCATCATGGCGTCCAGCGACAGCCGTTCGTCCGGCTGATGCATCCGGTCCTCGTCCTCCGGGAACGCGGCGCCGAACGCCATCGTCCGCCTCAGCGACTTCGCGTAGGTGCCGCCGCCGATCACCAGCGGCTTCGCCTCCGTGTCGCCGGTCTCCTCCGCGTAGGCTTCCAGCAGCGTTTCGACGAACGGATCCTCCGTGCTGAAGAACACCGGTCTGTCGTGCATCTTCTTCAGAAGGCCGATCCTCGTGCCCGCCAGGCAGGATTCGATCCCGGCGTAGACCTCTTCGCCGGTGCACAGGACCGGGTAGCGGATGTTGATCGTGACGGACGCGAACTCGTCCGTAAACTCCGCCAGTCCGACGTTGAAGATCAGCTTGCCGGACGGCTCGTCCTCAAACCCGCATCCGATCTTCGTCCCGTTATAGTCAAACCCGATGTGTTCGTTGTAGAAGCCGATGAACTCGTTGACTTCGTCAGCCGCAAACTCCAGGCGGCCTAGAAACGCCATCAGGATGCTCACCGCGTTGAGCCCGAGGTCCGGCCGCGCGCCGTGCGCGGAAACCCCCGTCGCTTCGACTGCCAGCGAGGTGCCCGCCTTGCGGACGCTCAGCGCATGACCGCTCTCCTCCGCGTAGGCCTCTGCCATCGCTTTGATCCGGTCATAGGCACCGGGCTCCTGCGAAGCGAGGACCGCGCGCGCCTTGCGCGGCACGATGTTCGGCGCGTCCCCGCCCTCCAGCTTCGACAGCAGGAGGCCACTGCGATCCGTCGGCCTGCGGAGCTTTTCCATCAGATCGAAGATCAGGATCCCCATCTCTCCGTTGATCAGCGGGAATTCCCCGTCCGGCGTGATGCCGAAGTCCGGCATGCCGGCATGTTCGATGTAATGGTCCATTCCGCCTTTCCCGGTCTCTTCGTCCAGCCCCAGGATCAGCCGGATGTTTTTCTTCGGCCGGAAGCCGGCGTCTCTGAGCGCCTTCATCGCATAGAGCGATTCGATGACCGGGCCTTTGTCGTCCGTCGTTCCGCGACCGTACATCCAGCCGTCTTCGATGACCGCGCCGTACGGTTCCCTGCTCCAGCCTGTCCCCTCCGGGACGACGTCCAGATGCGCCGCGATCCCGAACGTCTCCGCATTCGGATCTTCGGCCTTCCATTCGATGTGCCCGCCGTAATGGTCGACGTCCTGAACTTCAAAGCCCATCGACCGTCCCAGCGCCAGCATGTGCTGATAGACTTCCTCCACGCCCGCGCCGAACGGCAGCACCGCACCGTCCGGACCTGCGCAAGGCTTTTCCTGCACGCTTCTGATGCGGATGATGCCCGCGAGGGCTTCCGTCATCTCTTCACGGTAGTTTTCCAGTATTTCCAGATAATCCATTCTCTTACTCTCTGACTGTCTCGATCTGTCCGGCTTCGGATGTCTCATCCGTTACATACGCCGCGACGATCTGTCCGTCGCTGATGGTCGAAATGTTGACGGTCCTCACCGGGTTCCCGTCCTCGTTGAACGCGAAGACGCCGGTCGCGCACCGCAGCCCGCTGATCTCCGAGAGCGCCTTGCGGACGTCGCTGCGGTCGAAGCTCTCCGCGTTGTTGATCGCGTTGATCAGGAGCAGGTAAGAATCATAGCCGAGCGCGACGTTCTCCGACGGCGTATCCAGCCCGCCGTACCGGTTGTCGTACTCCGCGAGGAACCGCTGCGTCTCGGTGGTCACGACATCGGAAGTGTCATCGTTCGCGGTGACGACTTCGTCCGACGGGAAGGCGATCCGGATCTCCGGATGCTTTTCCATCATCTTGACGAAATCCGCCGAGTTCCAGGTCCGGTCGCCCAGGCAGACGATATCCGTGAGCCCGGCGTCCTCCAGCTGTGTGAAGATCCGGTCTGCCTTCTCCAGCCCGACCGGCATGAAGATCGCTTCCGCCTGAGCGCCCCTGAGGTTGCTGGCAAGCCCTTTGATCTCGGTATCCTCAACCGCAAGGCCCTTGGACAGGACGATCGGCCGGGAGGATTCACTGTATTTCTTCATTCCCGCGCGGAACCCGTCCGCGATCGCGTCCTCCGCGCTGTCGTTTTCGATGGTCAGGATCGCGGCCCTGGTCACGCCGAGCTCCGTCGCGGCGTATTCCGCCAGTCCCTCGCCGCGCTGCCCTTCCGTCATGCAGGCCCGGAAATAGTACGGGTTGCCCTGCGTGATGAGCGGATTGGACGCGGACGGCGTGATCATCGGGATCCCGGCCTCCTGGATGTACTGGGAAGCGATCATGGAATTCGCCTCGCCGGCGCAGCCGATGATCGCGATCGGATTCAGCGCGATCAGGTCCTGGATCGCCGAGCGCGCGACGCCGGTATCCGACTGCGTATCGACGATGATGAGCTCGACCTTCGCCCCCTTGACGTTGTTGTAGATGCTGTGCGCCAGCTCGATCCCGCGGATCTCCTCTTTGCCCTTCTGCTCGAGGCTGCCGGATCGCGGCTCAAAGACGCCGATGTAGATGATGTCCTCATCGACGATGTCTTTCTCAAAAAAGGTGTGCCGGAAATTGTCGAAAGTCGTGCACCCCGTCATGCCGGCCATGCAGAAAAGCGCGCAAAGAAAGGCGAGGAACCGTTTCCCGCCTCCGCGCTTTCCGTATGATTTTTTCAGATCAACTCTGTTCTTCAAGGCTCAGAACCTCTCTCATCTCTTCTGCTGTCGTGATCTCGTTGACTCTGCCCCTCAGCCGCGCGGCGCCCTTCAGCCCGCGGGTGTACCAGGCCGCATGCTTCCGCATCTCTCGGACGGCCGAATACTCCCCCTTGAGCTCGATCAGCCCGTCCAGGTGGCGATGCATCATCCGGACCTTTTCCTCGAGTGTCGGCTCAGGCGCTTCGGCACCGTCATACGC
>CAYLSR010000018.1:909-3475 GCA_964385855.1 uncultured Mogibacterium sp. | reverse complement strand
GTTCCCGGAAGATCAACGGATTGCCGAGCGCGCCCCGCGCCGCCATGACCGCGTCGCAGCCGGTCTCCGCCAGCATCCGGACACCGTCCTGTCCGGTCATGACATCGCCGTTGCCGATCACCGGGATCCGCACCGCTTCCTTGACCTTGCGGATGATCTCCCAGTCCGCGCTGCCCCGGTAGTACTGCTCCCGCGTCCGGCCGTGCACGGTGACCGCGGCAGCACCGCCGGCTTCCGCCGCCTGCGCCACCTCCGGCGCGTTCGCGGCATCTTCTTCAAAGCCCTTGCGGATCTTGACCGTGACCGGCTTGGACGTGTGCTGCACGGCGGCCCGGACGATCTGATAGACCTTCTCCGGGTCCTTCATCAGCGCGGAACCGTCTCCGTTCCGCACGACCTTCGGGACCGGGCAGCCCATGTTGATGTCCAGGACCGCATGCCGCAGAGGCTCCAGCTGATTTGCCGCAAAGCCAATAATCTCCGGCTCAGAGCCGAAGATCTGGATCCCCACGGGGCCGGCGTCCTTCGGAATGTAGAGGAGCTTTGCAGTATTCCTGTCACCATAATACAGACCCTTCGCGCTGATCATCTCCGTGTAGGTCATCGCGGCGCCCTGCTCTTCCGCAAGGCCGCGCATGACCGCGTCCGTGATCCCGGCCAGCGGTGCGAGCACGAACGGTGAACGCAGCGTGACATCCCCGATTTTCATCACTTTAATAATGCTTTTTTCCTGCCTGTCTTGTTTTTCTCGTAGATCAGCACAAGGCCGTCCAGCGTCAGGCGCTTGTCGATCACGTCGATGCAGGAGACGCCCTTTTCGACCATCGTCGCCATACCGCCGGTCGCGATGACCTTGATGTCCTCCAGCTTTTTGCCGTAATCCGAAACCAGCTCCTGCTTCATCCCATCGATGAGGCGTTCCGCCAGCCCCATGTGCCCGTAGATCAGGCCGGACTGGATGCTCTCGATCGTGTTCTTGCAGATCACCTTTTCCGGCGTCTCCAGGTCGACGTTCGGCAGCTTCGCGGTCTGCTGGAAGAGCGCCGTCGCGGAGGTCTTGATGCCCGGCGCGATCGCGCCGCCGAGGAACTCGGCGTTTTCCGTCACGACGCAGAACGTCGTCGCGGTCCCGAAGTCAACCACGATCAGCGGTCCCCTGTATTTGGCGTGCGCCGCGACCGCGTTGACGATCCGGTCCGATCCGATCTGGCGCGGATCGTCACACTTGATCCTGAGGCCGGTCTTGATGCCGGTCTCGACGATCAGCGGCGTATTGTCGAAGTATTTGTAGCACATGTGCTGCAACGTGAAGAGCAGCGACGGGACGACCGTCGAGATGATCACATCGTCGATATCCTTCGGGTCCAGCCCGTCATGCCGGAACATCTGGTCGATGATGACCCCGTACTCATCCGCGCTCCGCTTGTTATCCGTCGCCAGACGCCAGTTCGTGATCATCTTCTGACCCCGGAACACGCCCAGCACGATATTGGTATTTCCTACGTCGATCGCGAGCAGCATCGGCTATTCCTCCAAACGTCTCAGCGCCAGCGCCATCGTCAGGCCCGGGATGATCCGGTTGGCGGTCATCTCCGCGCCGAGGATCTCGTTGATCCTCTTCAGGCGGTACTGTACCGTATTGTTGTGTATCCGCATGAACTCGGACGTCTTGCTTGAATTCATGCCGGCATCCAGGACAAAGGTCTCCAGCGTCTCCAGGAGCAGCTTCCCCTTGTTGGAAGAGACCTCGCGCTCAAACGGCTCGAGCAGATCCAGGTACATCTTTTTGAGCCCCGGGCTCTGCATCCGGATATCCATGCAGTTGCAGACCATCGACATCTCGTACTTGGTGAACACGCGCTTGTACGGGAAGACCGTCTCGACGTAGTTCCAGGTCTCGTTGATGAGCTTGAACCCTTCGATCGCCGAATCGAGGTCCTCGATCCCGGTCGAATGGAAGATCCGGACGTCCTGACGACCGGCCTTGAGCTCATCGAACATGCTGAGGCAGGCGGCTTTGAGCGCCATCCCTTTCTCCTCCGCGGCGTCGGTGTAGACCATCCCGTAGAACTCGTTCTCCTCGACCAGCGGGAGGATGCCGAACCCGTACCGGGTCTTGAAATCATCGATGGTGTCGTGCAGCTCGGCGCTGCTGACGCCCGCGACGTAAAAGACGCTGATGAACTGCTTGCCGCGCAGACCGGCTTCGTCGATGAGCGCATAGCAGAACGCGATGTCGCCGCGGATCGCGGATTTGATGAACTCCGCTCTGGAATCCCGCTCCGGCGTATACTTCCACATGCCCATCGCCAGCTCGATGACTTCCGCGAGCTTCTTCATCTCGGTCGCGGAGTAGTTGTCCTCGTTGTCGACGATCATCAGCAGATGCTTTTCGCCGTTGATCTCGATCGTGCCCCAGTAGGTGATCACATCCGAGATGTCCACCTCGACAAACATGGAGGACCGCCCCACATCGTGCGTCTTGGCGATCCGGATCGCATTCTCGATCGTCTCCTTCTGGCGGGTCTCGATCGTCAGGATCGGGTTGAACTCCGCAGTCATCAGA
>CAYLSR010000018.1:0-899 GCA_964385855.1 uncultured Mogibacterium sp. | reverse complement strand
GGTGAGCTTGCCCATCTCCTGCTCCACGGTGGTCGCCGCCTCCTTGAGGGCGCTCTGGAAGTTGTTGTGCTTGTCGAAGTTCAGGAGATGATAGATCGTATTGTTCAGAATGTTGTCGCTGTAATTGTGCCCGTAGAGGATCTTGTCCAGCACCTGCTCGATCATCATCGAATAGGTGATCGTCCCGTCATCCGGAACGGTGATGACCAGCAGACCGCTGTCCTCCGCGGCTTTGACGACGCGGCTGTCCAGCGCGCTGATCCCGTACTCGTTCAGGTAGATGACGAGCGCCGCGATCCCCTTCCGGCCGAATCCGCTGATCACGCGGATCTGGGCGTCGATATCATCCTTGTAATTCCAAAGGTGCGTCAGGACCATCTGTTCTTTGATCCCATTGCGCTCGATCCCTCTGTCGATGTCGTTCTCGTCAAAAACGGAGACCGTGCGGACGCGCCTGTCGGCTTTTCGCTTGCAGGACACGACAACGCTGTTTCTGAACGCGTCCAGCTTAAGGCAATCTTCGATGGTGATCTTCATAGTTACCGCTCCTGTTCGTTCGCCCCCGGATCCTCAGGTCCGCGCGGAGGCTTTGGCTGAAATACACTGTTGTCATCTTCGCTCAGCAGCGCTTCACGAAGTTCTCTCATGCGCGCTTCTTCCTTCGCGACGCGCTCCGCCTCCTGGCGGGCGCTCTCCGCGGCTTCCTGTTCATTTTTTCTGCGGATCTCTTCTTCTTCCAGATGGACTTTCTCCGCAAGCTCTTCCGCGGAGATCTCGCCTTTGTACAGCGCTTCGAACTGTTCGCCGTCCAGCGTCTCCACGAGCAGCAGCGCCTGCGCGACGCGTTCCAGCCTGTCGTCGTTCTCCACGAGGATCTCCCTCGTCGCGGCGTAGCATTC
>CAYLSR010000017.1:11122-15162 GCA_964385855.1 uncultured Mogibacterium sp. | reverse complement strand
AACCCCAGATTCCGCCGTGAGAGGGCGACGTCTTAACCTCTTGACCAATGCGCCATATATTGATCGTCTCAGCGACAATCAATATTATACATAAATCAAAGGTGCTTGTCCAGTACTTTTTGAATTATTTCAGCACCGCCGTTCCGGGCTCCCGGCAGGCGGTTATTTTCTCTTCTTGGCCCTTCTGGCGCGCGCCCTGGCCGCGTAATCCTTCTCATCGTCCGTGCGGAGCCTGTCCGCGATGTTCTTCGCGGAAGCCAGTCCCGTTCCGATGCTGCTGAATTTGTCGATCATGTTCGTGTTGCCGCGCACCGCGTCGACGACACCGAGCACCATATCGCTCGTCTCGTCGATAACGCCGTCCAGCGACTCCGCCTTGTTCGCCGCGACCGTCGTGATGCGCTTCACATCGTCCAGCACCAGATTGAGGTTTTTGAGCGCCGGGATCAGCTTCGCTACCATCACGATCAGATAGATGACCAGCACGACTGCGGCGATGATCAGCAGTATGAGCAGCAGTTCCTTGAGATCGATCGTCATTTGCATGGGAATTCCTCCTTCACACATCTATGGATTCACGTTTATTATACAATCTCCAGCCAGCCGTTGCAAGTTGCAAGAATCGCCGTTCCGTCACACCCGCTCGTAGATCTCCTCGATCAAAGGCGTGTACGTCTGCCCTTCCCCGTGCACCGCGATCTCCGGCAGCAGCCTCAGCTCGGGTCCCGCGCCCTTGATGCCCCGGACCAGCACGATGTTGGCCGGCTCGCCGGCCCTTGGGACGACCATCTGCAGCTCCTTCGGCTCCAGCCCGGCTGCCCGCATCCCGGTCAGGATGTCCGTCAGCCTGGACGGCCGGTGGACCATGTACAGGCTCCCGTCCGGCTTCAGCAGCCGGAACGCGCACTGCAGAAAGTCCGCCAGCGTCGCGGTCGTCTCGTGCCGCGCGATCCCCTTTGCGCTCTCGGTACTCACGATCGACGCGCCGCGCCGGAAATACGGCGGGTTGGTCACGACCGCGTCAAAAGCCGCTTCCGGAAGACCCGGCTCCAGGATGTCCCCGAGCACCATTTCGACACGGTCTTCCAGACCGTTGAGTTCCACGCCGAGGCAGGCACGCCGGTAAGATGCCTCCTGCACCTCGATACCGGTGATGACCGCCTGCGGCAGCTTATGCGCGAGGATGAAGGAAACGATCCCGCTGCCCGTGCCGAGGTCCGCGATGCGCGCGTCCTCCCGGCTGCCGCCGACACCGGTCTCCCCGGCGGCAAATGCCGCCAGAAGCACCGCGTCGACCCCGTACCGGAACCCTTCTCCCTGCACGACCCGAAGCCCGCCGAAGCCGGCTTCATCCACGCGGTCTCCGGCTGCGAAGCGCTCTGCCGGGCGTTCCCGGCGCCTCTCCGGCTCCATCACTCCTTGATCAGGGCCTCGAGCTCCTTGCGGCTCTCTTCGTCGATGCCCTCAAACTCGTTGTCGCTGCGCTGCTTTTTCTGGTGGTTCTTCTTATCGATCCTGCGGATCTCCTTTTTGAAGTAGATCTTCGTCTCCTGCGAGATCGTCTCTTCTTTTGTCTCCTTGTCGCGCTCGATCGCCCGCGTCGTGATGCGGCCGCTCCACAGGTCGATCCCGACGACCTTGGCCGGACCGTCCGGCGTCATGATCCGCTCCCCTTCGTTCGGCATCCCCTTGCGCATCTCGGTGTATGCCTTGTTCTCGAAGTTGAGACAGCACATCAGGCGCCCGCAGGTGCCGGAGATCTTGGCCGGGTTGAGCGACAGGTGCTGCTGCTTGGCCATCTTGATCGAGACCGGCTGAAAATCGTGCAGCCACCGGCTGCAGCACAGCGGCCTGCCGCAGATGCCGATCCCGCCGAGCATCCGGGCTTCATCCCGCACGCCGATCTGCCTAAGCTCGATCCGCATCCGGAACTGAGAGGCCAGATCCTTGACCAGCTCGCGGAAGTCGATCCTGCCGTCTGCGGAGAAGTAAAAGATCACCTTGGAGCCGTCGATCGTGTATTCCGCGTCGACGAGCTTCATCTCGAGCCCGTGCTTCGCGATCTTCTGCGCGCAGATCTCCATCGCCTGGTCTCGCTTAGCCAGATTTTCTTTGTATCGCTTGAGATCTTTTTCCGTCGCCCGGCGGGTGATCCCCTTGAGCGGCGCCACGATGTCGCTGTCCTCCACCTCGCGGTTCGCGATGGACACGTGACCGAGTTCCAGGCCGCGCGCCGTCTCGACGATGACGAGCTCACCGAGTTCATATTGTTCGCCTGCCGGGTCGAAGTAGTAGCTCTTGCTCGCCTTCGCAAACCCGACGCCTACGATTTCTGTCATAGATTTACTCCAAATGCCTCTAGAGATACAGCCGCTTGAGAGCCTGCTTGTATCCCATCCCGCGCAGGATATCCCGCCGGGCCGCCTCGATGCGGTCGACCGCCTGCGCATCGTACGCGTTTCCGGCACTGATCTCGAGCTGATCCAGGAACGTCATTGCGTCGTCCTGGCTCTTGATATTCTTGTCGATTCCTTTCCGGAATTCATGAAAAAAAGCAGTTTGCCGGAGTTCCTCCGCGATCCCCTGCTCCTCCGCGGTCTCCGCGGACTCCATCCGCAGCAGCACGCACCTCGACCGCACGGTCTGTAAAAGCGCTTCGCGGTTGGAGACGGACAGGAAGATCACCGTGCCCGGGAAGGGCTCTTCCAGCGTCTTGAGGAGCTTGTTCTGTACGGTCTCGCTGAGGTTCTCCGCATTCGGGATCCGGCCGACCAACCTGTCCCCGTAAGGGCTCATCGCGAGCCTCCGCATGAAATCCTCCGCGTCTTTGACGACATACTGGGCCTTGCCGGACTGCTCCATCACGACCATGTCCTCGTGCGATCCGCTCAGGACCTTGCGGCAGGCGCTGCAGTGACCGCACGGGCGTCTTACGGGATCCGGATCCCGGCACAGAAGGAGCTGAACGAGCTGCTGCACGCAGGCTTCGCGCTCCGCGGCGTCTTCACCCTCCAGAATGTATGCGTGGGCCGGGCCGCTCTCCGCCAGGCTCCTGCGGATCTGTTCCGCCGGCGTCATGTCCGGTTCTCCAGAATCCGGTCCAGATGCCCGCGGATCTCCGCCCAGACCTCTTCCTCCGGCCGGTCCGCATCGATCCGGATCACCCGGTCCGGCTCCGCCTGCCAGATCGCCCTGTAGCCCTCATAGACCTTATAGTGGAACTCCATCTTTTCGCGCTCCAGCCGGTCCTGCACATCCTTGCCGATCCGCGCCCTGCCGACGGCAGGATCCAGATCCATGAAGAACGTGATGTCCGGCAGGATCCCCGCGATCGCGTACTCGTTGACGATGCGGACCTGATCCCCGAGGTTCCGGCCGTATCCCTGATACGCGATGCTCGAATCCATAAAGCGGTCACAGATGACCATCTCGCCGCGCTCCAGTGCCGGCCGGATCTTTTCCGCGACGTGCTGCGCCCTGGCCGCCGCGTAGATCATCATCTCCGTCGTGTCCGCCATCTCACCGTTATCCTTGTCGAGTACGATCTCCCGAAGCTTCTCCGAGATCTTCGTGCCGCCCGGCTCGCGCGACAGCACCACGGATGCGTTCCGGTCCTCGAGATACTTCCGTATATAGCCGATCTGGGTCGTCTTGCCGGCCCCGTCCGGTCCTTCGAGCGTGATAAACAATCCTCTCTTCATCGTTTCTTTCTCCTGTTCCCTTCCGGGACCTTCATGGCCCGCTCCGTCTTGAGATTTCTGGTCTCAACGTTGAATTTCCGGAGCAGGTACAAGCCCAGCAGGAGCATCGGGACCGTCAGCAGCACGGCGAAGATCCATTTGACATAGATGATCATGATATCGAAATCCCTGCCTTCTTCAAATCACATAGATATAGTTAGTATATCACAGATCCTGAGGCATTGCACCCATAACTTCGGGCTATGCGAAAGGGAGGCCCCGTTCTTCGGGACCTCCCGTCATCACTCCGGTATCCGGTTAATAGTAGCTCACGACAGCGCTCATCTCCTGGACCGTCTC
>CAYLSR010000017.1:0-11112 GCA_964385855.1 uncultured Mogibacterium sp. | reverse complement strand
CTCACTCGGCTCGTATTCCTCCTCACCGAAGACTTCCCGGTGCAGCTTCGTCACATCCTCCGCGAGGTTGAGCGCGATGACGCAGTCCATCCCGTTGATCAGATCCGTGGTCTTCTCATACGGGAAGCCCTCGCTTCCGGCCAGCTCCATGTCCTTGACGATCAGGCCGAATTCGACCATGTCGCGGTTGCTCATGTTGGTCTGCAGCTGCGGCAGGACGACGTTCATGACCGCAGTCAGTTCCTTTGGCTTCATCCCCTGCGCCTTCTTGACCATCTTGGAGAGGATGATCCTCATGCGGTCGGTGCGCTTGAAGTCGTCGCCGACGCCCTTCCGGATGCGGCCGTACGCGACAGCCTGGCAGCCGTCCAGCGTCTGTTCGCCCGGCTCCTTGACGAGGTGGTAATCCTCGCGGCCGATGATCCTGGCAGTCTCTTTCGTATACTTGTTGAGCTCTTCGATCTCGTAGTCCTCGACTTCGACCTCGATGCCGCCCATCGCGTCGATCGCGTCCGCGACGCACTTAAAGTTGACCAGCACGTATTTGTCAATATCCAGATCGAGCGCGCGGTTGACCGTCGCGATCGACATCTCGGCGCCGCCGTAGTAGTGCGCGTGCGTGATCTTATCGTAATCGCCGGAGTCGCCCATCTCCAGATAGGTATCCCGGTAGATCGAGGTCAGCGTGATCTCGCGGGTCTCCTCGTTGATGCTCGCGATCATGATCGCGTCCGTACGGGCGTTGTCGACATCCGACATATCTCTGGCATCGACACCGAGCAGCAGGATGTTGGTGAATCCTTCGACTTCGTGCTTGTACAGCTTGGATTCATCGATCTCGTTCTTGTTGATCTTGTTCAGCAGATGGGTCGCAAATGTGACCCCCGCGATCACGATCAGCAGGATCAGGATGATCACCAGCAGGATGATGCGGATCCTGCGGCGGCGTCTCCGCTTTTTTCTCCTGATCCGCTCCCGATTGGATAATGGCTCACTCATGAAAAGATCCCTCCGAAATCTTACCGTTCTTTCGGCTGTGATGCGTCACATCAGCCGATGAATTGGCACAGACATGATATTATACAACAGCTCTATTCAAAATGCAATTCTTATATCATATCCTGATGTTCACACAGTTTTCAGCCTTCCGAACCACTGTTAAATGGATCGTTATGCAAAAAAAGGGATAGTTGCAGTTGACTAACCGAAGTACTGCACATTATATTTAATTTAGAAATTAATATACGTATTAGTTTCTAAATTAAATCATTCCCTTTGTTCAGTATCATTCCTGCTCTCCCCTCCTTAAGCGGACCGGGATAGCGGCGAATGCGGAAAACCCACTATATTTCTACAAAGGAGGCTGGTATATCATGCAAAAGACGATGAAACTGGAAGTCGATCGGAAAGTACTGTCGCACATCGACGGTTACCGCTGCGTGAACTGCGGGAAGTGCGAAGAGTATTGCCCGGTCAATGCCATCAGCGAGAGACAGAAGGAGGTCTGCCATCTCTGTCCGGACTGCACGGAAATGAAAGCTCTGACAGTCGACGAGATGTACGATCTTCGGAAGGAGTCCTGCACACTGGAATGTCCTCTCGGCATCAGTCCGCAAGGCTATCTCAATCTCGTTAAGGCAGGTAAACAGAAAGAGGCATTTGATCTGATCTATGACAAAAATCCGCTCCCTTCCGTGTGCGGATACATCTGCCATCATCCTTGTGAACAGATCTGCAAGCGCGGACAGCTGGTGGACGAACCGATGCACATCCGCGCGGTGAAGCGCTATCTCGGCGAAAAGTATCTCGACGAAGCCCCGGCGTCGTATCCGGTTATGAACGACCTGCAGATCGCAGTCGTCGGCGGCGGTCCGGCAGGTCTGACCGCTGCGCACACGCTGGCGAAGAGAGGCTACAATGTCACGGTCTTTGAGCAGGCGGCCGAAGCGGGCGGCATGCTCCTCAAGGGGATCCCGAATTTCCGGATCGACAAGGCAGTTGTCCGAAAGGAAATTGCGAAACTGGAGAAGGCGGGAATCCGATTTGAGTTCGGCGTGACCGTTGCGACACAGAAGGAAATCGATGCACTCAAAAAGGACTACGACGCGGTGATCATCGCGACCGGGACACAGGTCTCCAAGGGCCTGCCGATCGAGGGATCCCGGATCGAGAACATCCTGCTGGCGGTCAACCTCATGGATACCGTGAACGCTGGCATCCGGGTCCCGATGTACGGTGACGCGGTCATCATCGGAGGCGGCAGCGTCGCTGCGGATGTCGCAAGAACCGCACTGCGCCTCGGCGCAGAGACCGCCACGATGATCTGCCTTGAGAGTGGCAGCCAGATCCCTGCGCATCCGTGGGAGCTGCAGGAAGCGCTGGACGAAGGCGTCAAGCTGATCAGCGGCGCTGCCCCGCTCCGCTACATCGGCCACACCAGCAAACTCGAAGGCCTGACCTTTGCGAAAATCGAGAATCTGGATCTCTCCAATTTCTCTTATGACATCGTGGAGGGTTCGGAAGAGACGATCCACGCGGACTTCGCGATCGTCGCGACCGGACAGAAGTCCCAGTATCAGTTTGACCGCGAGGGAGTCTACTTCGCGGGTGACATCGCGGGCGGCAAGTGCTCCGTCATCGACGCCATGGCTTCCGGCCGGAAGATCGCGCTCGCAGTCGACAAGGATCTCACGGGGAGAGACTACGCGGAATACGAAGTGGAACGCGAGATTGGACTCGGCGAAAGAAAGTACAAGGTCTATCCGGCGGTCCGGATGAAGGCGGACTTCCCGGGCATCCGCGAACTCCCTGCAGCCTGCAGGACCGGCAGCTTCGCCGTCGTGGAACAGGCTTTTACAGATGACGAAGTCCTGCTGGAGGTCCAACGGTGCCTGAACTGCGGATACCGGTTCGTCGATACCGAGAAGTGCATCGGCTGCGGCGTCTGCCAGAAAGTGTGCCCGAAGGGGGATGTCATCACTTTAGAACCGGAGAAGGAGGAGAATTGACATGAGAAAACATCAAGTCATAGTCGTAGGCGCAGGTGTCGGCGGCGCTACCGCAGCTTTTCACATGGCAAAGGCTGGCTTGGACGTAATCATGGTGGAGAAAGAACAGTTCCCGAGAGATAAGATCTGCGGGGACGGACAGGTGCAAGGCATCCACCCTCTGCTTAAGTCGATGGGCGTCTACGAAGAAATCAAAAAGTACGCCTACGAATGTCACGGGACCATGTTCAGCGATAATCGAGAAGTCACTTACACGTACAATTATCCGGATGAAGATGTCGCGTTCGCGACCCCGCGGTATATCTTCGACGATATCATCAACAAAGCTGCAGTGAATCAGGGCATCGATTATCTGGAGAATTTTGAGGCGACCGAAGTCATCACCCGGCGCGGACAGGCCATCGGTGTGAAGGGCATCTACCGGGGCAAAGTCACTGAACTGTATGCGGATCTGATTGTCCTCGCGAACGGTTCCCATTCTATGTTGTCCCGCCAGATGGGGATATACGAAGAGGATCCGGATTATGTCTTCTACGGCCTGCGCGGATATTATGAAAATGTGCGAGGTCTGACGGACGTCATCGAATTCCACTACCCGCACGAGATGTTCATGCCGGCCGGATACGTCTGGCTGTTCCCGGAAGGCAAGACCAAGGCCAACGTCGGCGTCTTCATCACGGAGAGTGCTCTTCAGAAGACCGGCATGACCTCGGAGGAACTCCTCTGGTGGTGGAGGGACAACACGAAACTCGGTCAGGAGAGACTCGGCGAAGCGGTCGAAGTCGGTAAGCTGGAAGGCTGGAGACTTCCGAGCGGCATGCACCAGAAGATCTACGGAGCGGGATTCATCGCGGTCGGCGACGCGGCCAACATGATTGAACCGCTGTACGGAGGCGGACTCCCGCACGCGATGATGGCGGGCGTCGTCGCCGCGAAGATCGCAACGGCTGCTGTTGCGGCAAACGACTTCTCCGACGAATTCCTGGCAAAATATGCGACGGCCATCGACGAAACGCTCGGCGGTGGCTACAAGATCCAGGAATACCTGCGCAAGACCGTATTCGGAACGATGGCGGACATCAGCGAGCTGATCGATTACAGTATCGAGAATTTCACCGGTGTCAAACTGTCTGGCGGAGACGGCATGGCGAAATTCGTCATCGAGAAGCGCGGATTCAAGGGTGATACCAAGAGCTCTTACAGCAAATAATCTGTCAGGGCGGCAGCACTCAGAAAAAAGGGGATCCTCCGGAGCGCTCCGGGGGATCCCCTTCATTTTTCATTACGATCATTTTCCGACTGCGAACGGGCTCAGGATAAACGGCAGATAGATCCTGGATTTGTCCGTGAGACTATATGTTCCTCCGAATATGCACCACTCATACAGAAGCCCTCTGCACAGCGTGATCAGGTAAGCGGCAGTATCTTCCGCCGACATCGCTTTGCTCATCGTACCCTTGTCCTGCGCGAGCTGAATGAAGGTCACCAGAGAATCCATGAAGTCCATATGATGGAATCCGATGCTGCCCGGATCGACATAAGACTTGAGAAATGTCCTGTAGATGGAATTCGTCAGATCGACGCCGATCTCCTCCCAGTTCCGCGCGTACGCGAGCAGATAGTCCATGAGCGTACCGATTGGATCCTCCGCTTTCTTCTCCGCATCCGTCAGGTCCAGAGGGATAGATGCCATATCCCGGCTGATCTCCATCAAAATGTTCTCTTTGGTTTTGAAGAAATTGTACAGGGAGCCGATCGAATACCCGGATGCCTCCGAGATATCCTGCAGGGTCGTCTGATCGTAGCCGTAAACGGCAAAAAGCTTCTCCGCGACGCTGCAGATCTCTGCCTTTTTCCTCTCAGATTCCTGTTCTCTTTTGGTCTTTTTCTTTTCCGTCATACTATCCCAGCGCTCTTTCTGTCTGCGAAAAGGATGACGATCAATCGTCATCCTTGATATCGTACTTCAGTCTCTGCAGTTCCTGCTCCGTGAGCATCTCCAGCTCTTCAGCCTTGTCGAACCCCTCGGTGCTCTCCTTCTGGAACAGCACCCGGATCGTCCGGAAGATGAGCTTGAGGTCGAGGACCACAGAATAGTTCTCGATGTAGATGAGGTCGAGCCTCAGTTTATCGTACGCCGTCGTATTATACCGGCCGTAGATCTGCGCGTAGCCGGTCAGGCCGGCTTTGACTTTCTCACGGTAATCCCACTGCCGGACCTCCTGAGAGTACTTCCGGACGTGCTCCACGCGCTCCGGCCTCGGTCCGACGATGCTCATGTCGCCCTTCAGGATGTTGAACAGCTGCGGAAGCTCGTCGATCCGCGTCGGCCGGATGAACCGGCCCACCTTGGTGATCCGGGGATCACCGTCCACCGCGGCTTTCTTCTTGACGACCTCATCGGCGTTGACGATCATGCTCCGGAACTTGATCACCTTGAAGATCTTTCCGTCCCTCGTTACCCGGTCCTGCGTAAAGAACACCGGGCCGCCGTCATCCAACTTGATCGCGATCGCCGTGATGATCATGATGATGGACCCCGGGATCAGCGCGATCAGGCAGAGCACGATGTCCATCGTGCGCTTGACCATCCGCTGCGTCAGCGTAAGTCCCTTGCCGTGCGAGACCACGATCGGCGTATCGAGGAGCGTGAAGTCCTCCGCGCCGCGGATGATGATGTCGGAGATCTTCGGCACGATGTACGCGTCGATGCCCTTCCAGTAGCAGTGCTTGAGGATGTTGTTCCGGTGCTTGCCCGGCAGGTCGTTGATGATGACCGCGTCAAACTCCTCAATCTGCTTCAGGATCGAATCGAAATCCTCCTCGATCGAGATGACCTTGGTGATGCGGTACCGGCTCAGGCGCTTGTTCGCCTTGAACTTGAGCTTGAGCGCGTTCTCCGTGCCGTAGACCATGACCATCTGCCGTCTGGAATTCAGCATGACGTAGATCGTATCGAAGAGGTATGCGGCGATGAGCGCCACGCAGAACTGCAGCACGCACAGCATCAGCATCGGCGAAATCGGGATCATCCCGTTCGCGATCAGAGACAGCTGCCAGTACGTGATGAAGTTCACGATGAAGATCGACACCCACTGGGAGATCACCACGTCCGTCCGCTTGAGATACCCCCACAGAAATCCTTCCGTCCAGATGAAGCTGATGATCAGGATCAGCGCGTACAGCCCCATGACGACATAGCGCCCGCGGTGCTCGAAGTCCGGAAAGAGGTTCGCGTCGTACTCGTTGCGCCAGATATTATAGTAAATGATTGTCAGCAGCGTGATCTCGAGGATGCACTCCAGCTTGTCGACAACGTCATTTACATAGGAATTGTCCTTGATTTTAGTGCTGTTCATACTCCCGATTATAAAATGAATCCGGGCAAATTACAACCCTCAGCTACAGAACGCGGATGATCCCCTTGATCCAGCTATTGGTGATCGCATAGACTTTTTCCTTGACTTCTCCGTTCTTCGTGCTGCCGGTATTCCCCTCGACCGTCGTGATCTGTTTGCCATCGCCGTCTTTGACGATCCCGACGTGCGCGCCGCTGCCGGATCCGAAGATGATGATGTCGCCCGCCTGCGCGGCCGCCTTTTCGACCCACTTGTCGTACTTGTTCGCAAACTTGGTGTAGGACGGGACGTACCCCAGGTTGCCGTAATCCTCGACCTCCTCGATCTGCTCGAGCAGACCGGCCTGATCAAAGCACCACGCGACGAACGTGCCACACCACGGCGTCGAATCCCCGTTTTTGAACTTCGTCCCGAAGTAGTAGGTCCAGTACTTCTCGCCGGTCTTGGTCCCGACCTGAGAGTCCATGATGTTGACGAGGTTCTGAATCGACGCGCTCGACACGGTTGCGCCGGTAATCCGGACCGGCTGATTGATGAGCACGATGACCTTGCCGTTCTTGGTGTGTGCATACGCGCGGAAATAGTACTCTCCCGGCGCCAGCTGGTCGAACGCGACCGCATACAGCGCCCTGCTCAGATCATACTGACAGGTGTTGAGCTTATTGTTGTCAAACTTGGCGCCCGCGACCCAGTTCTTGGTCTTCGCGCTGACCATCCCGACTTCGATCCGGCTCATGCGCACATCGCAGACGATCCGCCCGGTGATCTCCGGCACGATCCCCGCCTCGTAGGTGGCCGGCAGGACCAGATCCTCGATCGATCCCTCCGCGGTGGCCTCGGTCACCGTGAACCCCCGGTTCGCCAGCAGTTTGATTACGCCGTTGCTCGCGTGCGCGTAGATTCGGTAGTGATACTTCCCTTCCGGCAGCGTCCAGAAGTTGAGCGTGGAATTCGCGTTCGCGATATTGTACGAAGAGACCTTCATGTTCTTCTTGTCGAGCTTGTGGCCGGTGACCCAGTTCTTCGTGGTGTCACTGACGATCCCGATCTCGACGCGGCTCAGCGTCACGTCGCTCTCGATGGTCCCGCCGACCGACATCTCATGCCCCATGCTGTAATTCGCGGGATAGATCGCCCCACTCAAAGTGATCACCGCGGTCGCCGGCACATTGACCTCCTGCGCCGGCTCTTCCTTCACCGGCTCCTGTGCCGCGCTCTGGACGGTGTCCTGAGCGTTTGCCTGTGTCTGCTCCTGCGCCTGCTGCTGCGGTTGCTGTGTCGTCTGGTCTGACGCCTGCCCGTCCGCCGCCGGCTCCTCCTGCTGCACCGTCTGCTGCTGCACAGCCGTCTCCACAGCCTGCGCACTCTGAGACCGGACGGTCTTCGCCGCGTAGACCGGGCTCGTCGCGATACAGACCGCCAGCATTGCAGCCAGCAAAATCCTGCCTTTGTACTTCATTGGTCGCTCCGTTCTTTCTCAACAATAACTGCTATCGATACCGCGCTCTAAGGAAGAGGCGGATTTTTAAGACGATATCAAGAGAATTTCGCGCGTTTCAGCAGCGAAATCGGGTTTTCAAATAATATTATTGGTAAACCTGAGAAGGCGCCCCGGCTTCCGATTCCGGGTCGATTCAGGCGGAAAATGCACTGTTTCCAATGGTTTGAAGCGATTTCAGGGTATCACAAACCGACCCGGGAGGTTCCCTTCCCCCGGTTGAAATCGTGCTTTCGCCGCCCGATTTAGTTGACGATAACACAAATATTGCCAGTTTACCGATATATCGATATTGTAACATTACCGCTTTCCTTTTTCAAAGTTTTTTCCGCGCGTTCGGCAAAATTTCCGGATTTTTTTGTGCAAAAAAAAGAACGAATGATCGATTTCACTCGTCCTCCTCAACATCTTGTATGCCACCCGGACCCGGTCCGGATATCTCGGCAGATCACTCCTGCTCTTCGTCCAGGATCTTGTTGATGTCGTCCATCAGCATCTGAGAGATGCGGCTCAGCCGGCTCGTGGCCGCGTACTCCGCGCCGTAGAACCCGAAGTAGACCTTGAGCTTCGGCTCCGTCCCCGACGGCCGCATCGCGATCCAGTCGAGGTTGCTGAGTTCATACAGGAGCACGTCAGACGTCGGCCAGAAGTCCGTAAACTTCTTCACATCCTTGTAATACAGATCCTGCCCGATTGCCCCGAGCTTGCCGCCCAGCGCACGGTAGTGATCCATGCACCGCTTCATCGCCGAAACGCCTTCCGCGCCCTCCCGGGTGATCTGAATGCTCTTCTCCGCCGCGTATCCGTAGAGCCGGTGGAGGGATTTGAGCTGATCGCCCAGCCGGTTGCCGTAAGCTTTCGAGATTGCGGTCATCTCCGCGATGGCTACGCAGGCCGCGACTGCATCTTTGTCCCGGACGGCGGTGCCGAAGAGATAGCCGTTCCCCTCTTCAAACCCGTACAGGAACTTCTCCAGACCCGGCTCATCCTTCTCCCGGATCAGCTCCGCGATGTACCGGGAGCCGGTCAGCGTCTCGTACAGCTTCACGCCGTAACGCTCGCAGATGCTCTTCGCCAGCCTGGAGGAAACGACCGAGGTCGCGCAGAACCCGTTCTGCGGCAGCCTGCCGCTTCGCTCTCTTCCGGACAGGACGTACTCCATCAGCATCACACCGATCTGATTGCCGGTCAGCATCCGGTATTCGCCGCTTTCATCCGGAATCGCGACGCCCAGCCGGTCCGAATCCGGATCCGTCGCCAGGATCACATCCGCCATGACTGCGTTCGCCCACTGCTTTGCGAGGTCGAAGGAATCCTCAAACTCCGGATTCGGCACCCTCAGCGTCGGGAACGTTCCGTCCGGCTCCGCCTGCTCGTCGACGAGAAACACCCTCGTAAAACCGGCTTCCTTCAGTGCCCGCATCACCGGCTCCCGGCCGGAGCCGTTCAGCGGCGTATAGACGATCCGGACGCGCTCCCGGTACTCCGGCTTGATCCCGGAAGCGTCCGACAGCTGCCGGAGCATCTCGTGATAGGCGTTGTCCCAGCCGGATCCGATGTACTGGATGCGGCCGGCAGCGATCAGTTCCTCCAGCTCTGCCGCTTCCCGGACGACGAAGAAGCTGTCCTCCACGGAATCCATGTGCGCCTTGACCCGGGCGGCCTTTTCCGGGCTGATCTGACCGCCGTCTTCGCCATAGACCTTGAACCCGTTGTACTCCTTCGGATTGTGCGAAGCCGTGATCATGATCCCGGCCGCGGTACCGTAGTAGCGGACGGCAAAGGAGAGCATCGGCACCGGCCGCAGCGCATCCGAAAGGAAGACTTTGATCCCCGTGCCCGCGATGACGCGCGCCGAGATCTCGGCGTACTCCCTGGAGTGCAGCCGCGAGTCGTAGGAGATCACGACCCCCTTCTCCGCCTGCTCCTGCTCCAGCACCATCCCGGCGACGCCGAGCGCCGCCTGCGCGATCGTATAGACGTTGATGCACGCGGTCCCGGCCTTCATCTTCGCCCGCAGCCCCGCGGTCCCGAAGGACAGATCCACATCGAACCGCTCATGGATCTCCTGCGGGGAACTAATGATCCCCAGCAGCTCACGCCGGCTCTCCGGGTCGATCTCGTCCGCGTTGATCCACTCCGTATACTTCTGAATCGCTCTGCTCTCTTCTACCATGGCTCTTCCTCGGTTCTTATCACTCTCAGCGGTACTCTTTCGAAGGATCCCGCCTTCTCAGGCCCACAGATCCCGCGGGTACAGACCGGCTTCCTTCATCGCGGCGAACTTCTCCACCACGACCGGCTTGTCTTCTTTGTACGTCACGCCAAACCACTGATCCTTCGAATGCAGCACCGCGACCTCCAGCGCACCGGCCTTGATTTCCTCATCGACGCACTTCGGCAGCAGGCATTCACCCTTCAAAGGATTCTCCGCCAGCACGACGTCGAGCGTCGCCGCCAGCTTGCTCTGCATGACCTCGATGAACTCCCGGCCGAATCCCCACATGTTCATAGAGACCAGCGTGCCCTCCGGATACAGGCAGGCTTCGCCGGCGCCGTTCTCCGCGCTGATCATACCGCCTTCGGCCCGCCCGACCTTGAAGTGCTCCTCGATGTCCGTCAGCCTGCCGTCCTCCGCCCTGCAGATCCCGCGCGTGACCGTCCCGTTCTCCGAGAGCGTGTTTTCGATGCTGAATCCGACCATGCAACTGTGCTTCGCGTCCGCCTTCTCCCGGAGGTACCCGTAGATCAGGCCGAACGCCTCCTTTCCGTAATAGTCGTCCGCGTTGATTACCGCGAACGGCGCATCGATGACCGAGCGGGCCGCCAGGACTGCATGCGTCGTCCCCCACGGCTTGACGCGGCCTTCCGGGACCTCATACCCTTCCGGCAGATCGTCCATCTCCTGAAAAACGTAATAGGTTTCGAAGAACTTCTCCGCCCGCTCCTTCATGTGCGCGCGGAAGGCCTCTTCAAAATCGTGCTTGATGATAAAGCAGACCCGCCGGAATCCCGCCTGATACGCATCATACAGCGAAAAATCCATGATGATGTCACCTTCCCGGCTGATGCCGTCGATCTGCTTGTTTCCGCCGTACCGGCTGCCCATGCCGGCGGCCATGATGACTAGGATCGGCTGTTTCATAAATACTCCTTATATGTTGTTTGGAATCTGCGGGCAGAGCAGCCTTCTGCTCGCTGAGCTCCGTCGCAGGCATTTTCTGTTTCGTCGCCCTTGCCGCTTCGA
>CAYLSR010000016.1:9546-15435 GCA_964385855.1 uncultured Mogibacterium sp. | reverse complement strand
TGTAGATCAGGATCGTGTCGTGCTTGCGGGAAAAGTGCCGCTTGCCGGAACCGCCGGACTTATATTTCCAGATGATCTCATTCTGGAAGTTCTTCGGTCCGAAGAGCTCGTCCATCACCAGCTTGAGGTAATGCGAGGAGTGCCAGTCCAGATGGACCCACAGCAGGCCATCGTCTGAAAGCAGCTCCTTCATCAGAAGCAGCCGGGCTGTCATGTTCGTCACGTAGGACTCCAGACTGCGGTCAAAGGTGTCGTCATAGGCCTGATGGCGGATCTTGCAGAGCCTGTTCTCCGCGTCCCGCACGCTGACCACGGCATCGTATTTGCTCTTGCTGAAAAACGGCGGATCGATGTAGATCGTCTGGAACCTGCCGGCATAACCCTGATCGAGCAGCCACTTCATATAATGAAGGTTGTCCCCGCAGGCAACTGCGGACCCGCCGGCCTCCGACGGATCAAAGACGTGGTGCTCCGCACAGCAAAACGCCCCGGCGGATGCCGACGCAGCCATCGCCCTGCCGTTTTCAAGTCCCCGGGCGATTTCCTGGATCAGACTCATGTTGCACACCTCCTCTGAGTACATGAAAAGCATGTCAGGACTATTCTACATCAGGCGGCTCCCGATGTAAACCGCCATCGGCTTCCGAAATTCACGATAAGAGTTGAACAGAACTACATGTTGTAGTATAATATTTATCGGTTAAATTACATCGCACCAAAAGGAGGGCTCCTTTATGTGGAACAGAACCGAACTGAAACTGAAAGGCCGGAAGGCCTTCCGTTCAAATTACTGGCCATCCGTCCTCGTGGGCTTCCTGCTCGCGCTGACGAGCGGCAGCATGGTGACCACCGCTTCCATGTCGCAGCAGAGCGGTGATCAGACCGGCTATTCGCTGTACCAGCTCCCGCCGGGGCTCGCGGCATTTATCGCGTCCTTCGCGGTCGTCCTGCTGGTCGCGGGACTGGCGATCTCCATCTTCGTCTTCGGACCGCTGCAGGTCGGCTGCAGCCGGTTCTTCCTTGTGAACGCGCTCCAGAAGGCGGACCTCAAGGAACTCGGCGTCCCGTTCAACCGGAGCTACATCAACACCGTAAAGGTCATGTTCTTCACCGGCCTTTTCGAAGCACTGTGGACGCTGCTGTTCATCATTCCGGGCATCATCAAGATGTACGCCTGGCGCTTCGTCCCGTACATCCTCGCGGAGAAGCCTGACATCGACCAGAAGGAAGCCCGGGAGCTCTCCGCCGCCATGATGAACGGGCACAAGTGGAACGCCTTCCTGTACGACCTGTCCTTCATCGGCTGGTACTTCCTCGGCGGGCTCACGCTCGGACTGGTCAACCTGTTCTACACGCATCCGTACAAGGGCGCGTCCGACGCGGAGCTGTATCTGGCGATCCGCACGCAGAGCTGAAGCCGGTCCTGTAACTGAAAACACCACGAAAAGATCCGCGGCACGAACGTGCGCCGCGGATCTCCGCATTTTCCGGAAAACGATCAGGCTTCTTCTGCAGCCTGCGCCTTGTGGCTCGCAATGTATCTCTTGTAGACCGTCAGCATGACGATACCGAGCGCCAGCATGACTGCCAGATAGATGAACACCCTGCGGTACCCGTCATCCCCGTACGCGTCGAGGAATTTCCCCGCGAGGAGCGGACAGACGATTTCCGGGAGATACCCGATGGTGCAAATCAGACCGATCGCGGTACCGCCGATCTTGGCCGGCACACCGCCCTCCTCCAGCATGGAGAAGACCAGACTGTAGCCGGCGTACATCCCGAAATAGCAGACGATCGAAACGATGACGAAGGATGTCGAGCTGAGCCCGCCGGAGAAGATCAGCACCAGCGTCGCGACCAGCATGATCCCGAACGTGCCGTACATGATGTTCGCTCTTCCGAACTTATCGGCCCCGATCCCGCCGGCAAAGCAGGCGATCGGACGGACGTACTGCGCGAGCACCGTGATCATGGCGGCGGCCGAAGCAGCCATGCCGAACTTCGCGGTCGCATATGGCGTGAAATACCAGTAGAGCATGTTCATGTTGTACGTGCAGAGCAGGATCGCGGAGAGGATCCAGACGACCGGCAGCTTGAGCACTGCGCCGATATCTTTGAAGTTGAATTTGTTCTCGTCGACCTTAGCCGGCACGTCTTCCTCCACGTCTTCATCCTTGAGGCAGAAGAACGCGAGGACGCCGAGCGCGATGACGATGACGGAATAGTAAACGATGATGCCGTTGATCCCGGCGCGGTCGTTGACACCCTTCCCGACCGCGTTGAAAACGACGACCAGCAGGGACGCGTGGATCGCGTTGAAGACGCCCCGCAGACCATCCATGAAGCCGTATGCCTTGCTCTGCTCTCTCTCATTGGCAAGCGCGCGGAGGCTCTTCAGAAGCGACGGCCAGAACGCGAACAGCGAGGTGAACCCCCAGATCAGATAGATCGCGATCAGCATGCCGTAGCTCGGATTGAACAGGTGCAGGATTCCCGCGAGTCCGGTCAGGACCAGGGAGACCGACATGAGCATCCTCGGCTTGACCAGGTCCGCGACGACGCCGCCGAACAGGTAGGAGCATGCGCCCATAACGCCGAAGATCGAACCGAACGTGCCCATCTGTGTATTCGTCAGATTGTAGGTCTCCAGATAGGCGTCATAGACATAGGACCTGAAATACGGAAGGCCGTAGATCAAGGAGCCGCAGGCGGCGATCAGGACGAGCCGCCAGATGTTTTTCCTGAGTTTGGAACCTTGGTTTTCGGACATGATAAACCTCTTTCTTTCTTAATACCCCCTGAACAGCCCATTCTGCCCCTCTTGGTTCAGTTGAGAAGAACAGGCATTTGCTTGTTGTAACGGCACCGGTCAGATGGTGACCAGCCTGCCGTTTTTGAATACGCAGGCCACTTCGTTCAGTGCTTCGATATCCTTGTCCGGCTCCCCGCTGAAGACGGCGAGATCCGCGACTTTACCGGCTTTGATCGTTCCGACCTTGTCCTCGATGTAGAGGATCTCCGAATTGTACTTCGTCGCCTGGAGCAGCGTGTCGATCGGCTTGAAGCCCAGCTTATTGACCCGGATCCGGAATTCGTAGATCCCGTTGCCGTGGCTGCCCTCATAGACGCCGGCATCGGTCGCCCAGCCCATCTTCCAGCCGGCCTCATACGCCGCGATCATGCCTTCGGAGAGGACCTTCACGGTCTTCTTCTCCTTCTCGGTGAAGGAACTAGGGACCAGATCCGGCATCTCCATGAACGAGAACGGCGCGGACAGCGTCGGCATCATGAAGCTCTGATCCTGCGCCTTGTACATGCGGATGCACTCGTCGTCCATGATGCTGGAGTGCTCGATGGTCCTGACGCCGCAGCGGATGCACATCTTGATGCCTTCCGTGCCGTGGCAGTGCACCGCGACCGGCCGGTTGACATAGGCTGCCGTCTCGCAGGCCGCCTTGAGCTCATCCTCCATGATGATGGAAGCTCCCGGCGTCGCGCCCGGGTTCATCATCGCGCCCGTGCCCATGATCTTGATCCAGCTGGCGCCCGCCTGATACTGCTTGCGCACGGCCTTTCTGTACTCAGCCGGTGAGTCCGCCTCGAGGTACATATCCCCGAAGAATTCATTGCCGGCCTCCGTCGGCGAGATGATCTTGCCGCTCGGAATGACCGTCGGACCCATGACCAGCCCCTCGTTGATCGCGTTGGCGACACTGATGACGATGTTGTTCCTGTCCCCGAGGTCCCGGACGGTCGTGTAGCCCATGCGCAGATTGTCCTGCGCGAGCATGATCGCCCGCATGGTGCGGTACGCGTCCGGCTGCACGTTCTCCTCAAAGGTGTTCATTCCCGAGAGATCCAGATGAAGATGCCCTTCGATCAGGCCCGGAAGCACGGTCTTGGCCGTCATGTCGTACGCGTTCGCGTCCGCCGTCGTTCCCGGAGCCTTGATCTCCTGGATCACACCGTCGGATATCACGATATCCGCTCTGTCACCGTCAAAGCCCTCCGTCAGCTCCGGCAGGATCCTGGCATTTTTGAGAATGATCATACTTTTTCCTCCATGAATCTTTCAATTGAATTACTTTTGTTTCTTTGAATACGCCTTCTCATCGTTTCTGAGGGACTTCGCGATCGCAATCGCGCCGGCCACCATGATGAACAGGAACGGGAAAGCAATGACGATCGAAACCGTCTGGACGACCTTCAGCCCTCCGGAAAGGAGCAACCCTGCCGCCATCAGCGAGATCAGGAGCCCCCAGGTCGCCTTCCGGACATTGGACGGATTCGGTTCCCCGTGCGAGCTGAACATGCTGAGCACGAAGGTCCCGGAATCCGCGGAAGTGATAAAGAATGTGAACAGCAGCAGGATCGCGATCACGGACAGCAGGGTCCCGAGCGGATATTCGCCGAGCACCGTAAAGAGCGCGGTTTCCGGCGCCGCGACGATCTCTCCGAGGTGTTCCACCGGGATGATCCCCTTGAGCCCGAGGTCGATCCCCAGACTCCCGAAGATCGAGAACCAGATGCACGAGACGATCGTCGGCACCAGCAATACCCCGAGCACAAACTCGCGGATCGTTCTGCCCCTGGAGATCCGGGCGATAAAGCATCCGACAAACGGACCCCACGAGATCCACCAGGCCCAGTAAAAGACCCTCCAGTTCACGATCCAGGAGTTGTCCCCGTAAGCCCTCATCCGAAGACTTTCCCGGACAAAGCCGGAAACATACGCACCAAGCCCGTCCACGAGGCTGTTCAGGATCGTGACGGACGGTCCGACGATGAACGCGAGTCCCATCAGCAGGAACGCGAGGACCAGGTTGAAGTTGGACAGGATCTTGATCCCCTTATCCACGCCGCTGATCGAAGACGCGAGGAAGCAGACCGTTACGATCGCGATGATCGCGATCTGATAACGGATGTTCGCCTTGACACCCGTCCCGAGGCTCTCAAGTCCGCTGCTGATCTGAAGCGCGCTCAGGCCGAGCGTCGACGCGATCCCCATGACGCTGATCACGACGGTCAGCACATCGACCGCCTGCCCGAGGAAGCCTTCCGCGCCTTTCCGGCCGACCAGCGGGATGAACGCACTGCTGATCAGGTTCTTCTCTCCCCTCCGGAAGCCGAAATACGCGATACAGAGCCCCAGGACACCGTAGATCGTCCACGGGTGCACGCCCCAGTGCATGAAGGAGGCCTGGATCGCGAAATCAGCCGCCTCCGGGGTCCCACCCGGGATCCCGTCCGGTGAGACGAAGTGCGACAGCGGCTCCGACACGCCCCAGAAGACCAGCCCGACGCCCATCCCGGCGCAAAAGAGCATCGCGAACCATGAGAAATAGCTATAGTCCGCCTCAACATCATCCGGCCCCAGCTTGACGTTCCCGTATCTGCCGACGGCGAGCACGATGCAGAACACGACCAGACACGTCATGACCAGCAGGTAGAGCCAGCCTGTATACGTGCTGAGCCAGGAGAACATGCTGTAGGTGATCGAATGGAAGCTTTCGCTGAAAGCGATCGACCAGACGATCAGGATCCCCGAGATGATCAGCGACCAGATGTACACGGTGTGGTCCCTGTGGCTCAGTTTTACGGCCGGCGGACGGTCCTTCCCCGTTTCCGGGCGTTTGTCCTTGTCCTTGTGACTTCTATCTTGCACAGCGATAACAGACACCTCCTTCCTTTTATACTTGTAGTGATGCATCATTGATTTTTTTTATCATGAAACATCAGGTCCGTTCAATCATATTAGATTGTCGTGAAACGACAATCTACACCGTTACATTATCGTGAAACGATAATTATATCTTATATTTGTTATACCTCAAAGACATCCCACGCGGATACTATGCCGGAAATCCATTTTTTCTACTCTGACGACAA
>CAYLSR010000016.1:0-9536 GCA_964385855.1 uncultured Mogibacterium sp. | reverse complement strand
GGGGTTTTCTGGTAGGATAAAATCATCCATCAGTTGAGGAGGGATCACTATGACGATGAAAGAGCACGTCGGCGCCAGGATCAACCTGTACCGAAAGAAGCAGAACTTGACGCTTGAGCAATTGGCGCTGCTGATCGGCAAGAGCACGTCGACCATCTCCAAGTACGAGCTGGGGAAAATCTCGATCGACATCGATACGCTGTATCAGATCGCGAAGGTCCTTCAGGTCTCCGTGTCGCAGCTGACTGACTACAGGGAGATCCGGCCGTATTCGGGCAGCGAAAAACAGATCGGCTTCTTTTCACAGAACCCGATCATCTATATGTATCAGTACTTTTCACCCATGAAGGAGATCGTGCGTTGTGTGATCGAGATGGGCGCGAAGGATCCCGCCGGGGACGATCAGCTCATGCTGTATTACGATGTCCGCAGCATGAAGGATTATAAAGATGCCAGCTTCATCTACCACGGGACCCTGCACTATACCGGACCGTTCGCCGTCCTGCGGTCACGGAACATCATCGGGATGCAGGACGAGTTGTTTCTGTACATAAAAATCCCGCTGTGGAACCTGAATGTCACAACGGGATTGATGATGTGCCAGTCGCAGACGCTGGGCAACCCGGTCGCCGCGAAGATCGTGCTGTCCAAAGAGGAGATCACGGACGAAGCCGCGCTCCGCTCCAATCTGATCCTCGGCACGAAGGACGTCCTGACCAGCCTGAAGCAGACCAACTATCTGCAGCTGATCGACACGTGGGAGACGCGGCTGCTGTAGCGGATATGCTGCCGGCTCGCCTCAGCTCACCAGCGCCTTATCGATGATCTGGAAGTTCGCCCGGTGGATGTACAGGGCCTTGCCGTCGATCATCAGCTTGGTCGTCTTCGGCAGGTCGTCCACGATCTCCCAGTAGACCTTGTTGCCGCTGTACGCCGCGAGCGGCTGCCCCATCTGAGACTTGATGACGATGATCCGGCTCTTGCCGAACTTGTTCGCATACTCGTTGATCTTCAGGGAGATCGAAGAGATCCCTCTGGACGAGGTGCTCAGATCCTCGGCGAAATCCACTTCCTTGACCAGCCCTTTTTCCGCGAAGATCAGCGTATCTCCACAGGTCTCGATCGCGTCGCCGTCCACGGTGATCGTGATGACGCTGGTCAGGTCGTCACCGGTCCGGTTCCCCTCCATCGCGACGCTCTTGCCGCTGACCGTCAGGGTCGGCTCGCCGTAGCCGTCGTACGCCTCGATGACGAACGAATGTCCGATGAGGTTGCCCTTGACGGTGTCGAGCTTGTTCTGGAAGACCCCCGTGCTGAAGATCACCACCAGAATGGCGACAATGATCACGATGATGCCGGCTATAATCAGTTTTTTCTTCATTTCTCTGTTCCTCCCGCGCCTATTGTACCACAGATGGTGCCGGACTTCCACTCTCCCGCACGACCAGCCGTTCAAAGACCTCCTGCATCGGATCGCGGATCACGAGGTCCGCGCCGCGGTCGCGCGCGGTCGGCTGCATGTTGAGGAGGACCAGCGCGTCCCCCCGGAAGTAATTGACCATGCCCGCCGCCGGATAGACCACCAGCGAAGTCCCCGCGATGATCAGCATGTCCGCCTGGTTGATCGCCTGGAACGCCCGGCTGAACGCCTCCTCCGGCAGGCTCTCCCCGTACATCGTCACATCCGGGCGCACCATCCCGCCGCACGACTCACACCGCGGGATATCTCCCCCGCACTCGAAGAGATAGGCCTCCGGGTAGACTCTGCCGCACTTCGTGCAGTAGCTCCGGGTGGTCGTCCCGTGGATTTCGTAAACCGTCCGGCTTCCGGCCTTCTGGTGCAGGCCGTCGATGTTCTGCGTCACGACTGCGGACAGCTTCCCGGCGCGCTCGAGCTCCGCCAGCCTATAGTGCGTGACGTTCGGTTCGATCCCGCGGACGTCCATCTTCTGCCGGTAAAATTCAAAGAAGACCTTCGGCTCTCGGTACAGGCACTCGTGGCTCAGCAGGTACTCCGGTTCGTACTGCTCAAACCGGATATCCTTCGTATTGTACAGCCCGTCCGCACTCCTGAAGTCCGGGATCCCGCTCGCCGTCGAGACGCCCGCGCCGCCGAAGAACACGATGCGGCTGTGGCTGTCGACCAGCTGCTGGAACTGTTGAAATTTGCGTTCATCCATGGGCGGACACCTCCTTCTGTGGCTATTATAGCACAATCGGGGGGAAGGGTCACGGAAAGTAATTGCAGCAGCCGCAGGACGTCCTGTGGGTTGGACGAATCGTACAAATATGGTACTATTTAGTCAGTACACCAGCTGTCAGGCTGGTATTTAAACATCGGAGGACCTCATGAAACACGCCCGCGGGACCGCCCCTCGCCGCCATTCCCTGCTCCCGCCGATCCTGCTGCTGATCCTCGCCTTCCTGCTGATGGCCGCCGCGCGCGGGATCCCGGGATTTGCGGAATACTACGCAGTTCATATCTATCCGATCTGGCAGGGCAGCCTCGGCAGGCTCACCGGGCTCTGCCCGGTTTCGGTCGCCGAGATTGGCTGCCTCCTGCTGCCGGTCCTGCTTGTGATCGATCTGATCGCGAACCGCCACCGCCTCCGAAATATCCTCTGGCACCTCTTCGTCCTGCTGTCGGTGCTGGCTTTTCTCTACGCTGCAAACTGCGGCGTGAACTACAGCCGGGATCCGTTCGTCTCACAGGCGGAGGCTCCGGAGATCTCTATCGAACTGCTGGCGGATTTCTGCGAATATACGGTCGCCCGGCTGGAGGACAGTTCTGCGGAAGGATGCTCCTACCCGAGCCGGGGTACGCTGGCGGAGACCGCACGCGGCGCGATGAACGCTCTGGGCGAGGAGCATCCTTCGCTGACGGGCTTCTATCCGAGGCCGAAACAGCTGACCGTTCTGTCGCGGTTTTTCTCGAACATGGGGGTCAGCGGCGTCTACTCGCCGTTTACGATCGAAGCCAACATCAACGGTGAGATGCCGGACTGCATCAAGCCGTTCACGGCCTGCCACGAGCTGTCTCACCTCCGCGGGTTCATGAACGAGGGCGAAGCCAACTACATCGGCTGGCTCGCGTGTATCGGGTCGGAGGACCCGGCCTTCCGGCGAAGCGGCTGGATCGAAGCCTGGAATTACGCCGGCGGCACCTTGCGCCGGGTCGACCCGGACCGCTTCGATGCGCTTCGCGAACAGCTGCCCGCGGACGTGCGCGCGGAGCTCGACGAAAACAACCGGTTCTGGCGCGAACACGAGACCAAAGCTTCTGAGATTCAGGATCAGGTGAACGACGCTTACCTCAAGGCCAACGGCCACGAGAACGGGATCGCCGGCTACGGACAGGTGACCACGCTGATGCTGCGCTGGTATGCGGAGCAGGAGCTTTCATGATCGATAAGATTACAATACTTTCTCAGGTTTCAACACTTTCACAGATTTCAGACACCACAAAAGCCCGGCGTTCGTGCCGGGCTTTCGATTCACTTTATCAGAAACGTATAGAGACAGTCCACAGCGAATATGCAGATCAGCGCGCATGACAGCAGCTTCACGCCGCGCCGCCCCAGCCTGTCGCACAACCGTTCCCACAGAGGCTGCAGCAGGTAGAGGAAGATGAGGCCGCCCAGGCCGAACCGGAGGGACGGTGAAAGCGCGATCCTTGCCTGGAAGTTCCAGGCATACTCCGCGTAGGTCTGCCACGGCCAGCTGCCGGTCGCCCATTCCAGAATGTATGACGTCGCCAGTTCCAGCGCCGTCGCGATCAGCATGCTCAGCAGGAAGACCGCCGGGATGCGGATCAGCTTGTCCTTCAGGTCTCTGCCGCGGATGAGCGGATACACCAGCGCGACGAGCGCGAGCGCACCGAATCCGTAGACCGGGCAGTACGGCCCGAACAGGACGCCGCGGTTGGTGAACCCCCATCGATAGACCACGACCTCCAGGAACACCTCGTAGCACCAGCCGAAGACCGCGTAGAGCGTAAACCAGATGATCGCCTTTTGAAGACGCTCCGCCATCGCAGGCCCCTACCGCGGTCCGAAGAACCGCTCGATCTCGACCGCCGCATTTTCCGGCGAATCGGATCCGTGGATCAGATTCTGACGCGTCGAGTGCGCGAAATCGCCCCGAATCGTTCCGGCTGCCGCGTCCTCGAATTTCGTCGCACCCATCAGGATGCGCATGCCTTTGACGGCGCCTTCGCCTTCGACGATCATCGCGAGGACCGGTCCGGACATCATGAACGCAACGATCTCCGGGAAGAACGGCAGATGGCTGAGATGCGCATAGTGCTCGTTCAGGATCTTTTCATCGAGCATCATCATCTTCGCGTCTACGATACTGTAGCCCTTATCCTCGATGCGGGAGATGACTCTGCCGATCAGCCCGCGGCGGACGCAGTCCGGTTTTAACATGATAAAAGTCTGTTCAACCGCCATTTCTTTCCTCCTTTTTCAGAAACCCAGATCGTCGTTGACCAGGATGACCTTGATCCGGTCTTTCACCATGGAGAACCTCGTGATCAGGAACTGCGCGCAGATCGTATCCGGCGACTTGCAGTTCATGCAGGCGCCGGTCTTCGCGCAAGGTGTCGAAAGGCCGAACCGCTGGGCGTTGATCGGTGCCGCGACGTTCCTCGCGCGCTTCATCGCGCCGTCCACATCGCCGCAGATCTTGTTCATCCCGACGATCAGAAGGACGTTCTTCGGCCCGTGCGCGATCGCCGACACCCGGTTCGCGAAGCCGTCGATGTTGACCAGCACGCCGTCGTTGGTCATCGCGTTCACACTGGCGAGGAAGAAGTCCGCGTCGTAGGCTGCCAGCATGGCCGCCCGCCGGTCCTCCGCCTCGTCGCGGTCGAGGAAGTCGTAATTGCCCTCCTTGAGCGCCTTGACCAGGCCAATCTCGTGGACACTCATGCCGCCGCCCATCGTGACCAGGCTCCCCTCCGGGATCAGTTCCAGCGCCTTCGCGAGCGCCTCCTCTTTGCTCCTCGCGTAGTAGCCCACCATGTTGCGGGACTCCAGCCCCTTGATGACCTTCTGCGCGAGCAGATCGTTGCGTTTTACGATGTTTTCGTTCATCTTTCTTACCCCTTTTTAATGAAATATCAGCTTGCGGGCCCGCCGACCCGTGAAATCAGCGCTGAGCCGCTACGGATTGCAGTTCCCGCAAGGCTTATAGCCCATCCCGATGATCTCGTCGCGGGTGCCCGTGTAGTATCGCGTGTTCTTTTCCGCCATCCGCTTGACGCTCGGACAGTTCTGGTAGTGGAATCGGTGCGTGTTCGTATTCAGGACGTACGTCAGCTCCGCCGACGGACCGGACCGCGTGACTTCCTCGCCTTCTTCCAGTTCGCCGGTAATCACGAAGAACTTCTCGCCGGCCGTGGCTTTCTGATAGTTCTGCCAAAGCTCCATCGCGGTGGTATCCTCGGACAGCCGGTTGTCCCCGGTCGCGTAATCGATGTCGACACCCGGCTGGAGGTTGTAGCAGAAGACGTTGAAGTTGACGCCTTCGCCTTCGTCCTCGATCGAATACGCTTCCAGCTGCACGCCGCGCGCGACGAGCTCATCGCCGTAGAAGTGCGGCGTGACGCGGTAGATGACGTGGTTGCCCGTCAGGTTGATGTACCCGGCCAGCGCGTCTTCGAACGGCAGCATCCCCTCCGTGTTCATGTAGCGGGTGCCGGTCAGCAGATTGCGCGGGATCGCATCGTCGCCGGTCAGCTGCCAGCCGATGAGGTGGCAGCGGTTGAAGAGATTGCCGCCGTCGATGAAGTCGTACGTCTCGGTGTGCCAGCCGGTCGGATGCACTTCGCTGATGTTGCCCCGCACGCCGGTCGGCATGATCTCCTGGCCGAGCAGCGCAAGGCAGATCCCGCACCGCCCCAGATCATCCAGCGGCCCTAGGTACTCCGCAGGCGAAGCCGGAATCTCCTTCGGGCTGAAGAGCGGGACGTTGTTGTTGATGTACACAAACGGACGACCCTCCCATTCCGGAATGGTCTCCAGAAATTCCGTTGAATCATAATGATCCTTTTCGGCTTCGATCCTGTCCGGCGCGGCAGCCGCGGATGCCCCGCACATCAAAGACAGCACCAGCAGCACCGTCAGCAGGATCGTCGCTCCGGCGTGTATCTTCTTCATGTTTCCCCCATTACATATTCAGGCTCAGCGGCCCAGCGGGCGCTGAAGCGCCGCCGGCAGTTTGTCCCTGAGATCGCCGATCATCCCGGCGGCTTCCTCGATCGGTTTGCCATCGATGTAGTAGGCGATCGCGGCATTGCCCATCTGGCGCGTGCCCGCGCTCGCGATCGCAGCGCTGATCGCGGAACCGGCGCCCGGGAACAGCAGATTCCCGAGCTTAGAGGCCTGCTGCGCGCCCTTCTTGAGGGCAAACCCCAGGCCATACACACCGGCCACGCTCGACAGGAACTCTTTCCCCGTCTCCAGCGAGACTTCCCGGCCGCTCAGCGCCGCGATCATGGCGACCAGCAGCGTCTGAAGGCTGGTGAGTACCACAAAATCCGACACCGGGATCGGTGTCGTCGCCACCACGGCCGAAATGCCGACGAACGAATTTGTCAGCTGCTCCGCCAGCCGGCGAACGATTTCTTCTAGTCTTCTGGCCATCCGGAGTCCCATCTTGGCCTCGAGACTGGGAATCGCGGCTTCGAGGATGCTCCGGAGCTCCTCGATCCGGTATCTGCCGTCAAAGGAGATCTCCAGCGCGTCCTGCTCTTCCCGCGGCAGGCTGTTGATCTGCTCCGCGGTCAGGTCTTCGATGCCGTCCCGGGTCTTCCAGTCGATCAGCGAGGAGACCGCGAGCAGCCCTTCATACCGAAGTCCGTTCCGGATGATGATCTCCTTGTAATACCGTTCGATCTCCGCGATGTTCTTTTTCTTGCTGTCCGAATAGAACTCCGGCTCCTTCATGCGTGCCGGTGAGACCTCGTCGGCCTTGTTGATCACGACGACGACCGGCAGCTCGACCTTGTTGACCCTGAAGTAGTCCTCCTGGATCCTTCGCACAAACAGGATGTCCTCATCCACGCTGTCCCGGTGCGTGCAGCTCAAAAGCAGGATCGCCGCGTCCGGCGAAAACGACTGGACTTCCTGCATCAGCTGCTCTTCGGCGCTGCTGCGGTCGTCCAGATCCGCGGACTCCGCGATCCCCCGGGTGTCGAGGATCTCCAGGAGCACCCGGTCCTGCTCCATGCACTGATACGCGCGGATCTCCCGCGTACAGCTCTCCGTGTGGCTGACCTCCGCCACGTACTGCCCGCAGAGCGCGTTGATCAGGCTGCTCTTGCCGACGCCGGTCCTGCCGATCAGCAGGATCCGCGGCGGACGGTGATTCTCGACTCCCTCCATGAACGTCTTAAGCTCTTTGTCGCCGAGGATCTTCTCCTTGAGCGTCTTTCTGAGGGGCTCCGGGATCTCCTTCGGGAGCTTATCGATCAGCTCGCTGGTCCGGAGATTGAATTTGCGCATGTTCTGGATGCGCTTCTCGATGGTCGTGGAATTGTCTTTCATCTCGATCCAGCCCGCCGGCTACTTGATGAAGCCGAGTTTCTTCGCTTCCTCGACGTACTTCGGCAGATCCGAAATCGAAATATGCACGTCGTGCTTCTTCGCGAACGTCATGAACTCCGTCATCGTGATCTTGCCGTCCGCGAGGATCTCCTCTACTTCCTTCTGCAGTGCCGGGTCCGTTTCGTACTGCTTGACCAGTTCCTCTACTGTAGCCATGTCATACCCCTTTCTTTCCTTGCCATACTCAACGCTATACATCGACCGATACAGTCAGTGCCACGATCGCGATCGTGATCTCCGTCTTGGGCTTGTCACCCAGCGCGATTCCCTCCGGATTCGCACCGCCGTGATGGACCTCCGCCGTCACATCCCAGCCGCTGAGGTACTCGATCACGACGTTCGGATCCACCTCCTCCGGATGCGGCGCGTAGATGTCCGCTTTGATCTTCGCCTGTGTCTTGCGGTCCGTGATCTCGAAGATCTCCGAGATCCCCGCCATACAGCAGTGGTGGATCGCGTCTTTGGTCGCCTTGAGCACCGCGTTGTTCTGGTCTCCGCCGTGCATGTCGACGCCCTGTCCGAATTCGATGATCAATCGTTTGAATGCCATTCCAGTCCCTCCCCTTTTATGGTTTTTCTAAAGAAACTCAACCCGTCCGTCTTCGATGTGGTAGATCGCACCGATCACTTCCGGACCGCTCTCATCCCGGTCCGGCGGAATCTCGAGCTTTTGACGGATGACCTCCACTCCGTGCTGTACATTGAGGCAGCTCGCCTTGAAGTCATCCTTCTCATCACCGATCGCGAGCGAGATCTCTTTAAGGATCGAGTTGACAAAGCCGCCGCCGTGCCCTTCGATCGCCGCGCCGACCGCGCCGCATTTCGTGTGGCCCAGCATCACGATGAGCTTCGTACCGAGGTGGTCCACCGCGTATTCGATGCTGCCTAGCTGGTGGTCATCGATCACATTGCCGGCGACCCGGATGACAAACAGATCACCGATCCCCGCGCTGAAGATGCTCTCCGGGATCACCCGGGAGTCCGAGCAGGTGATGATGATCGCGTACGGGTGCTGGCCGTGTGCCGCGGTGTATCTGCGGATTGCCGGGGAGACATCTCCCGCCGGGCAGTCCGCCTCTAGGAACCTGCGGTTCCACTCGATAAGCCGGGTCTTTGCTTCTGATGCTGAAATCATGCTAAGCTCCTATTCTTCCTTTATTTCTGCCGCCTCTGCCCCGTCTGCCCGGAGCAGGTCGCCGAGTTCCTCGATATCGCTCAGGATCTCCAGATCTTCCTCCCGAAGATCCTCCGGATCCGGCATCTTAACATTGGACGCCTCGCTGATCACCTCCAGCAGGACCGCGCCGATCACGGCGCCGGAAGCGACCAGAATGCTCTTCCAGTTGTGTTTGAAATATCTGTACGGCAGCATTTCACACCTCCTCCGCTTCTACAGCTGATCGTACTTCGCCGCGGTGCCCCGCGCCTTCTCGACCGGATATTTCGCTTCGTTCTTCGTCATCTTGCTGTTGACGATCAGGGTCACATTATAGGTTCCCTTCTTCGTGCCCTTCTTGACTTTGATGTTTCCGGTTTTCTTATCGACGGTAAAGTTCTTTGCGCTCTTGTTCACACTTCCCTTGGAGAATGTGACCGAAGCCGGTTCCGCGATTTCAGCGCTTACTGCCTCAGCGCCTGTCTTCACTGTCTGTGCCTTCTTCTTCAGTTTCTTTGCGCTCAGAGTCTTTCCCTTGGCCGTTACCGTCACGGTCTGTTTCGCCTGGCTCTTGATGATATCGATACCATAGCTGTTCTGCTGTGACCAGAATCCGCCCGCTTCATTTTCACTCAGCATACCAAGGAACATCCGGTTAACATTCCCTTCCTTCTGGTAATCCGCACTTGTCAATTCAGTGACTGTCCTATCAAGGATTCCAACGATTTCCTGTCCCTGTTTGTTTACGGTCTTGCCCAACATTACGGTCT
>CAYLSR010000015.1:2741-15549 GCA_964385855.1 uncultured Mogibacterium sp. | reverse complement strand
CAGTCCGCCCAAAAGGACCTGACGAACGCCGCCAGGAGCGGCAAAGGCCTGACCGGAAACGCCCGGATCGTGTTCTCCTCTGTCGAGAATCAGATCCTCCACATGGGCGATCCGCTGGACTTCCGGCTGACCGTCCGTTCGAAGGAACCGCTCCCGAAAGCGCAGCTGCGTCTGGTCGTATCGAATTCGGCCGGTGAGATCGTCGGCATGACCTACTCCGATCCGATGGTGCTGGAGGAAGGCGTCAACGAGCTGGACTGCCGGTTCGATACCGGGATGCTCTCGCCAGGTGCCTGGTTCTTTGACATCGCACTCTTTGAATTTGAGAACGAGGCTCAGATCCGTCACGATTTCGTACGGAGAGCCGTGAATTTCCATATAGAAGAAAACCGGCGCTACTTCGGACAGCCGTGGAAGCGCTATTCCTGGGGCAGCGTGCTGTTCCCGCCTCTGACGGCCGGAAAGGCAGATAACGATGAGTGAGACACACAAAAACATCCTGTTCATGATCCCCTCCCTCTACGGCGGAGGTGCGGAAAAAGTCTGCTGCATCCTCGCTTCGGCGCTGGCGGAGAGGCATCACGTCACTGTGGGCTATCTGATCGAAAAGGACGAGGAGTATCCGCTCCACCCGGACTGCGAACGGGTCCTGCTCCCGTGGGGCTCCTGCAGGCGGTGGAACATCCCGGGCCGCCTCCTGAAGTGGTGCCGGAACATACGGGGCATCCGAAAGATCAAAAAAGAGCGGTCGATCGACGTGACCGTCTCTTTCCTGATGGCGCTCAATCTCTTTAACGTGCTTTCCCGGTATCACGATCGCGTGATCACCTCGGAGCGGGCCAATCCGAAAAAGTATCTGCCGGAGAAGTTCTGGATCACCCGGTTCTCCTACGCGCATTCCGACCACGTCGTCTTCCAGTCCGAGCTGGTCCGCCACTACTACAGCGGGCGGATCCTGCGGCACAGCTCCGTGATCCCGAATCCGGTCTCCGTCCGCTGCAAGGCAGCCGCGGAACGCAAGCACCGGATCGTCGCGATGGGCCGGCTGACGGAGCAGAAGAACCACCGGATGCTGATCCAAAGCTTCGCGGAGTTCCGTCGGTCCTACCCGGACTACACCCTGTCGATCTACGGGGAGGGCGACCTGCAGGAGGAACTGCAGGCGCTGATCTCGGAGCTGGATCTTCAGGGATCTGTCATCCTCGAAGGCAACCACCCGGATGTCCACGAGCGCATCCGCGATGCCGAGATCTTTGTCCTCTCGAGCAATTTCGAAGGGCTGTCCAACGCCCTGCTGGAGTGCATGACGATGGGGATCGCCTGCATTTCCACCCGCTGTGAAGGCTCGACGGACGTGATCCGCGACGGCGAAAACGGGCTCCTCACGGAGATCGGGAACGGTCAGGAACTAACTGAAGCGATGCTCCGGCTGGCCGGAGATCCGGCATTCCGGCGTTCGCTGGAAGCACAGGCGCTGAAGGATGCTGAGAACTTTACGATCGACCGTGTCACGCGAAGATGGGAGGCGGTTTTACTTGATAAGCAGGACTGAAGAGATCAAAACCTATCAGGACTTCAAATGGCAGTCGCTCCTGCTGTGGCCGCTCCGCTTCACAGGCACCTCTGCAGACCGGGATCAGAAGCCCGAAACGGGCTCCGGGCTGCGCCGGGAGCTGGAGCAGTCTGAGGGGGAACTCCGCCTCGGCATGAAAGCCGGTGCCGGGAAGATCTCCGATGCCGGATACGACCAGGTCGCCTGCTGGTACACCCGGATCCCCGCGGATTCGGATGTGGAGTTCACGGCGCGGATCCGCGTCGACGCCTTCCTGAAGGACGGCGCCGCCACCTATCAGGAGGGCTTCGGGCTCTTCCTGCGGGATACCATGGACAACGACCCGGAGACCGGCTATCCGTATGCCAACATGGCTGCCGCCGGCGGTTACTACGGCGGATTCAACTTCTTCGGCCGGACCGGGATCCGGCCGGATGACATCGAGGATCCGCAGGGGTTCTATCTGAACGGCAAGAAACCGCAGGACGAATTGCTCCGGATCTGCGAGGACGACCCGCGGTACTTCCGGATCACCATCGCCCGGAAGGGCGCCTGCGTCCTGGCCGACATCCGCGACGATCAGGGCGCCCCGCTGCTGAGCGCGGAGTCTCCGGTCCCGGGCGGTACGCCGGGTTTCTTCACCGGACCGGACGGCGCCTGCTGCCTCAGGGTTTTGCCGGAGACCTTCTCCGGAAGAGACCGCAAATACCTGTACCTCGGCTTCCTGTGTTCCGGCGGAGGCCGGATCACCGTGGAGACCGATTCCATCCGGATCCTTCTGAGCAGGAGGAAGTCCCAACTCCTGCGGTCCTCCGAGCTGGTGGCCGCCCCGTCCGGCAGCTGCTTCGGCGACGGCACCGCGGCCTCGCCTTACGATCTTCAGACCGCGATCGATCTCTGCCGGGCAGGACAGGAGATCCGGGTCCTGCCCGGACACTATGAACTGACTTCCGCGCTCGTGATCCGGAGAGAACAGTCCGGCACCGCGGACGCCCCGAAAAGGATCCGCTGCAGGACCGCGCCGGAGAAGCCGGCGATCCTCGACTTTCTGGGCACCTCCCACGCGCTGGAGATCCTCGCCGATCACTGGGAGATCGACGGATTGACCGTCACGCGCGGATTCGGCTTCTGCATTCAGGGAAGTCACGACAAGATCCGGAACTGCGTCGCCCGGGACAACCTGGAGACGGGCTTCCTGATCCGCCATCCCGACATCCGGGCGGACCGGGCGGACTGGCCTTCGGATGATCTCGTCGAAGACTGCATCTCGGTCTGCAACTGCGACGATTCCGAACACAACGCGGACGGTTTCGCCTGCAAGGTCGCGGCCGGGGACGGGAACCGCTTTGTTCGGTGCCTCTCGGCGCTGAACAGCGATGACGGTTTCGATCTGTTCGCCAAGAACCGGCGGATCGGCGCGGTCCGGCTGGAGGGCTGCATCAGCTGCCTGAACGGCTATCGCCTCGAGGCGGACGGCGCGCTGCGCAAAACTGCCGGGAACGGCAACGGCTTCAAGCTCGGCGGCAGCGGATTGGCGATCGCACACTCCGCCACAGACTGCGAAGCCTTCGGGAACAAAGGCGCCGGGTTCACCAGCAACTCCAACCCTCACCTCGCGCTGAGCGGATGCCGGAGCGGGAACAACGGCGGCCGGAACATCAATTATTACTTCACCGGAGCGAATGCTGCGGTCAGCAAGACGATCGACAACACGACGGTGCAGGACGACCCGGACTTCGATCCGGTCACCTGGATCAAAGAGCACCTCGGAGAAGGAATCCTGAAATGAAGCGAAAAACACAGGAAAAGCTGAAAGCAAAAAGCGCCCGGTATTTCGATCTCGTCGCGGAGCGTGAGGAGATCATCCCGGAGCCTGTCAAGTGCTATGAATATGTACTGGGAAAGCTCACCGGCATGAACGGCGGCGCCCTCGCGGACATCGGCTGCGGGACCGGCAACATGCTCGCATTCATCCACGAACAGTTCGGCGACCGCTACAGCCTGTACGGGATCGATCTGTCCCCGGAGAGCCTGAAGCGGGCGGAGGCGCTGTGCGGTTCCTTCGCGCAGCTGTCCGTCGGCGACGTGGAGGCACTGCCATACGAGGACGGGACTTTTGATCTCCTCCTCTGCATGCACAGCTTCCACCATTATCCGCGGCCGCTGCTCTCGCTGCAGGAGATGCGCAGGGTCCTGAAGCCGGGCGGGACGCTGCTGCTGGTCGAAAACGACTACCCGCCGATGTTCCGCCGGAAGACCAACCTCAAGCAGTTCCTGCTGAGGTATCCGGGCGGCGACATCCGGATGTATTCCAGGAAGCGCCTGTATGCGCTCGCCCGGAAAGCCGGCTTTACCGGACCGGAACCCGTCCACATCGCACACCATTCGCAGCTGCTGGAGCTTCACAGACCATGAACGAAAACAACTTCCACATCCACATCGAAGCCGGAGAGAGCCCGATGAGCATGAACCTCCGGGAGGTCTGGCACTACAGGGATCTGATCGCGCTGTTCACGCGCCGCACGTTCAAGCTGATGTACAAGCAGACCATCCTGGGGCCACTCTGGATCGTCCTGAGTCCTTTCATGACGAGCATCATCTATACGGTGATCTTCGGCAACATGGCCGGACTGAGCACGGACGGCGTCCCGAAATTCCTGTTCTACCTGTGCAGTCATTCCGTCTGGGCGTTTTTCGCGGACTGCCTCCGGCAGAACTCCACGACCTTCCTGACGAACGCCCATGTCTTCAGCAAGGTCTATTTCCCGCGGCTCGCGATCCCGTTCTCGACCGCGCTGACCGCCTGCATCCAGCTGCTGATCCACCTCGTGATGGTCTTTGCGCTGATCCTGTGGAGCGTCTTCAAGGGCGAGCTGTCGCCGAACTGGAAGCTGCTGCCGCTCCTCCTCCCGGTGATCCTGATGGCCGGCATGATGGGGCTCGGTCTGGGGATCCTCATCTCCAGCGTGACGACGAAATACCGGGATCTTACGTTCCTGGTCGGTTTCGGCCTGAACCTGTGGATGTATCTCAGCCCGGTAGTCTATCCGGTGTCGCAGCTCTCGGGCGGCCTGCTGTACCGCCTCCTGATGCTCAACCCGATGACCGCGCCGATGGAACTCGCGCGCCTCGCTCTGCTCGGCGTCGGGTCGGTCACGACGGTGTCCGTCCTCTCGACATTGATCTTCACCGCGGCAGCGTTCACCCTGGGCGTCCTGACCTTCAACAAGGTGGAGCGCACCTTCATCGATACCGTCTGATCTACCGCTTTACCGTTTCCGGCAAAAGTGCTTCCCAGCGATCCGCGATCTTCGCAGGATCGCATTTTTGTTGTATCGTCTGCCGCGCATTCCGGCCCAGCTCCTGACGGAGCGCTTCCGAATCCAGAAGGATCCGGATTTTTGCCGCGAGCGCCTGTCGGTCTCTGACCGGGATCAGGAAACCGTTGGACCCGTCCCGGATGAGCTCGTCCGATCCGGCGCAGTCCGTCGAGATGCACGGCAGGCCCAGGCTCATCGCCTCCAGGAGCGCATTGGACATCCCCTCAAAGTCCGACGGCAGAACGAACACAGCCGCGTCCGCGATCTGCTCCGGGAGATCCGCCTGATTGCCCCTGAACACGACCGCATCCCGGACGCCCAGCTCCCCGGCGAGATCCGAAAGGACTTTTTCACAGGAACCCTCCCCGTAGATCTCCAGCCGGTACGCCGGATAGTCCGGCGCGATGTCCGCGAACGCGCGGATCAGGAGCGCCTGATTCTTCTGCGGCTCCAGGCGTCCTGCAGTGACGATCTTCGCTTCACGCGGTCCCTCTGCAGCGTCCCGGACTTCGCACGGATTCGGGATCACGACGCCCTTCTGCCGGATCCGTTCCGGGAAGTATGCTCTCGCCCGCTCCGACTGAAAGACGACCCGGTACGCATCCCCGTAAACGCGGCGCTGGAGCAGGCGGTACAGGAGCCGCCGCCCGGCCGCGGGGTCGTTCCGCTCGGACGGGATGAACCGCACATCAAGACCTCTCGTCGCAGCCCACGCCGCGATGTTGACCGGGATCATGAAAGACAGGACCGCGCCGGGCTGTTCCTCCCGCACGCAGCGCCGGATCTCCCGGACGATCTGAAGTCCGCCGGCCCGCCGGCCGTCCGAACGGCCGCTGACGTGCCTGCGGCGGATTCTCTCATCCAACGGATAGCCGCATTCCGGTGAGGTCGTCGTCAGCAGGACGACGTCCCGCCCCCGTTCCGCGAGGCAGCCCGCGAGGATGGAGATCACGCGCTCCGCGCCTCCCCTTTTCATGGATCCCGTGACGATCAGGACTCTGCCCGGATCCTTCTCTTGTGCTCTGCCGCGTCTGTCAGTCATCTTGCTCCGCTTCTTTCTCCGGCCCGCTCTCCAGTCCCAGGTCCCGGACCTCTTCCTTCGTAAAACCTTCCGTACTCTCCGGGAGGAACAGGATCCTCGCCGTCGCGAGCAGGATGTGGAAGTCCATCTGGAACCCCGCCCGGGTGATGTACAGGAGATCCATGACCAGCTTGTCGCGCGGTGAAGTATTGTACCGCCCGTGGACCTGCGCGTACCCGGTGATCCCGGCACGCATCCTCAGGCGCAGCGGGAACTCCGGGATCTCGCGGGTGTAGATCTCCGCGATCTCCGGCCGCTCCGGCCGCGGTCCGACCAGAGACATCTCGCCTTTGAGGACGTTGATCAGCTGCGGCAGCTCGTCGATGCGGCAGCGCCGCAGGAACCGCCCGATCCTCGTTACCCGGCTGTCCGATTCGCCGGAAGACAGTTCCGCTCTGCCGTCCTTCTCGGCATCCTGCGTCATGCTGCGGAATTTCAGGATCTGAAAAGTCCTGCCCTGATAGGTCAGCCGTTCCTGCCGGTAAAAAGCCGGGCCGTGGTCTTCCAGCCGGATCGCGGCGGCCACAACGAGCATCAGAGGCGACAGCACGATCAGTCCGGCGGCGGACAGGATCACGTCAGCGAGCCGTTTGATCATCCGGTATTCCAGCATTTTGGGCCCGAAGCTCATGTACAGGAGCGGCTGCTGCATGATGTCCGCCCCTTCGGCGCCGTACATTAGCGCATCGTTGATCCCCGGAGCGAGGTAGACGGTCTTTTTCCGCTCTACACAGGCCTTGAGGATCCTTTCGCGCTCGGATCCCCGGATATCGCAGACAAAGACGATCTCGGCGCCGGACAGCGGCTCGAAGTTCTTGTCCACGCACTCCTCTGCGGTGAAGACACCTGCCAGTTCCAGGTGCTTGTTCCGGAGCTGCTTCCGGAGCTGGCTGCAGGAGCCGTCCTCCTCCGTCCGCAGGATGATCGCCCGGCGTTTCTTGTGGAACGCAAAATACCATCGCTGGCTCAGTTCGACCCAGAGCACGATCGCAAAGAATTGTACGGCCAGCAGCAGGAGCATCGGCCAGACCTTCGGGAGGTGTCCCTGAAGCAGCAGTGTCACCACGTACATCGGGATCAACGTCAGGATGGCCGAAAGGAACTGCGCGTAGATCAGCTCGGACATCCTGCTGATGTGGATCCAGTAGCCGCGGTACAGCCTGGTCAGATAGACGTAGATGATGAAGTAGAGGAGGCCGACGATCAGGACTTCTTCCCGGACCGATTGAGCCGCTCCTTCCGCGAAAAAACGATCCCACACAAATACGAACAGCAGCGTGATCACTACAGGATCCGCAAGCTTGACCAACCGTACCACGATTTCCCGTTTGCCGGTATTATAGTTCTTTCTTTCCATTCCCCGACCCTCTGCTGTCATTCTGCAGTCATGCAGTCCCGGCTGCTGTCTCCTCCGGATGATCCGTCTCCTCCGGACCATCATCTCTGTCGGTCGCGAGGAGGATCATCGTCAGGAAGAACGTAAAGAATACACTCGTGATCATCAGCCGCTCAAACAGGTTGATCACGAAAAAGTACGCGAGCAGCAGGTATTCCGGGTGCCGCCGGAGCCGGCGGTCCGAAAGCCGTCCTGTCTTCTGCAGGAGGATCAGAAAGAAGCAGCCCGCGCCTGAGACCCCGGCCGCGCCGACCGGCGCGAGATACCCATTGTGCGGTCCCAGATACTTGTAGATGCGATAGGATTCGTCCACCGTGTACAGTTCCTCCTGCTCCCGGATGTAGCCCGCGCGTGCTCTCGCCGCCTCGAGCGTCGTTCCGAATCCCAGGAGCCAATGGCCCTCCTGGCACAGCACCGCGGACTTCCAGATGTCGTACCGGCCGGAGGACAGGCTGTCGAGCTGCTGCTCCACGGCACTGTCATTCAGCGGTCGTTCCGGATCCGCGCGCGACGCCAGGACCCCGATCGGGATCAGTCCGGCGATGCAGCAGATCAGGATCGCGCACAGGAGCTTCCGGACGCTGAGCTTCGGGCGAAAGCGGACCAGCACGGCTGCGCACGCGGTCACGATCAGCCCGACCTCCGCAGACCTGCAGTTGGTCTGCACCAGGAAGTCCAGGTTGGCGATCAGCCCGATCACCGCGGCGGACCGGAGCACCGGGCCCAGGCTCTGCCGCAGCGCGAGGGCCGCGAACAGGACCGCCGCCGTCCCCGCGATGATTCCTGCGGAGTTCGGATTGACGATGATCGCGCAGGTCTCCCCGACCGCCAGATCCGGGCGGCTCTCCCGCAGCGCTTCGATGACCTCCGGCCGGAAAGACTGCAGCCATCCGCAGATCACGAGGACCGCCACATCGTAGACGAGGAAGCAGCCGAGGACCGCGGAGACCGACTTCTCCCGCGCGAACACCGGCGTCCCCGCGGCGATCAGGAAGAACAGTTCAGGTCCGAGCACGTTCCACTCCTGCGGGATCCCGTTGACGTGAAGAGACCAGATCCTCAGCGCGATGTACAGGATCAGAAGGCCGGCGAGGATCCGGTCCGCCCGGCTCGTTCCGGTCAGCCCGCGGCGCAGCAGGCGCCACACGCAGTACAGGACCGCGGCGGCCGTACAGGCGTACAGGACGCGGTCACGGAACGGATGGAAGGCCGGCAGACCGGAGACCGGGAACACGAGTTCCAGAAACAGCAGGGCTGCGACCAGACACGCGAAAAGAGCGCAGACGGCATCTTTCCACCTGCTGCTCTGTTCCCTTTCTGTTCCCTCTCCCGTTAACACTTCGTGCCTCCTGTCCGTTATTTCCTGAGGTAACGATCGTAAAACCGGTCCGCGAACTGCTCCGCCGCATCGCCGTAGCGCGCGAGGAAGCGGTCCCGGATGTGCTCCGCCGTGAAGGCGCGTTCCTTCTCGACGTCCATCTCCCGGATCACATCGAGGACCTGCCGCTCCGTCGTCAGCACCCCGTCCATAAAGAGCCCGTCGTAACCCGGGTACAGTCCTCTGCGGCTTTGATAGAGCTCGAAGTCATAGGCGTACGCCAGGACCGGCCGCGCCAGGATGGCGTAGTCAAAGAGGATGCTGGAGTAATCCGTGATCAGCAGATCCGATACGACCATCAGATCGTTGATGTGAGGCCAGCCGACCGCATCGATCACAAAAGCCTCCCCTTCCGGGAGTTCCTCGAACTTCTCGACTTCGTAGTGCGCCGTGACCAGCAGCACGTACTCGTCCCCCAGCTCCTGCCGCCACAGATCATAGTCGATCGGCGGCGCGAGGTACGTCCGGAGCGACGGATCCCGCTGGTACTCCCGGAACGTCGGCGCGTAAAGGATGACTTTTTTCCCTTCCGGGATCCCGAGCGCCTGTTTCAGCCGGCGGATCTCCTCCGGCGTCCTCGTCAGCAGATCGTCGTTTCGCGGGAACCCGGTCAGCCAGCATTCGCCGGTATGGTCCCAGGCGCGCCGGATGATCGGTTCTTCTTCCCGGCCTTCCAGCACGACGATGTCGAACTTCTCCTGCTTCGCGGGGCGGAAGCTCACATTATCACGCGGGAGATCCCGGCCGATCTTCTTGATCCCGGACATCCCGTGCGGGAAGAAGATGTTGACCGTATCTTTTTTGCGGAAGTCCAGCCCGCGCGAAGCGCTGGAGTTGGTGATCCAGTAGTTCGCCTGAAGCGCGGTCCGGAAGTATGCCGGCGTGTCGATGCGGACTTTCTCCTCCCGGGGGACCTCCGGCACGGCATCCGGGTCTTCGAACGCCCAGACGAACCGGAGACCGCGGAACCGCGGATCGGCTTTCATCGCCTGATAGACGGCCTTCGGGCTGTCGTCATAGCGCTTTCCGGCGTACGTGACGAGCAGGACCAGGCCCTCCTCGGTCCGGAGGAACGTTCCCCAGGCCTTCAGGAGCGCGCTGACGGCCGCGGCGTAGCAACGGTACAGCCACCTCTGCGATTTGATCAGATTGCGAACTTTACTTCTGACTTCCCGTCTCATCTGCCATTACTTCCTGATAGATCTCCAGCATCTGCCGCCTGACGTTCTCGATATCATAGTCCCTGATGGTCTCCTGCGCCGCCGAAGCATACCGCGCCCGGGTGTCCGCATCCGTGATCAGGCGCAGGATCGCCTCTGCAGCCGCCTCCGGCGTCCTTGCGGACAGTTCTCCGTTGTATCCGCTCCGGATGAGGTCGCGGTGTCCCCGGACATCCGAACAGAGGACCGGCAGTCCGGAAGCCATGGCTTCCATCACAGAGACCGGCAGCCCTTCCCGCTCCGAAAAGGAGACGAAGAGATCGCAGCACTTCAGGATCTCGGGGATATCCGTCCGGTAGCCCGCGAAGCGGACATGCTCCGAAAGCTGAAGCTCCTCCGCACGCTTCCGGAGGAGCTCTTCGTGCGGACCGCTTCCGCAGAGGAGATATCGGATCGTACCGAGCTGCCCGCGCTTTTTCAAAACACCCAGCGCCTCCAGGCAGAGCCCCTGGCCCTTGCCGGCCGTCAGTTCGCCCACGGAAACCAGCACGGGATCCTCCGGCCGGAGTCCGAGCGCCCGGCGTTTCTCCGCCCGATCGCAGGCGCAGCCCCGGAACTTCGCGGTATCCACCCCGACGCCCGGGACGAGGCAGACCCGCCCGGCGCGGAACTTCTGAGCCCGCTGCCAGTCCTCCCGGTTGATCGTGATGAGCACGTCCGTCCGGCGCGCCAGCCACCGCTCGACCGGATAGTACAGGAGCCGGTTCCTGAGCGGTGCGCCCTGATAGAAGTGGAAGCCGTGCGCCGTGTAGATCACCTTGCTGCCGTTCCTGCGGGCATTCCCCGCGCACAGGCGGGTGAGCGCGCCGCCGACCGGCGTGTGGCAGTGGATGATGTCGAAGTCTCCGCGGTCCAGGACGGCTTTCAGCGCCCGGTACGCCCGCAGATTGCCCGCACTGAAAGGATCCCGCTCGAACGGGATGTCATAGAACCGGTCACAGAACGGGATCGCGCAGTCGGCGGGGTCTTCATAATCGTTTCTTGCCGCGACAGCAGTCTCCCAGCCCAGCTCCTTGAACATCCGGAGGTACGGCAGGTGGAACTCCATGATATGCAGTTTTACAACGGTCGCGACGAAAAGGACCTTTTTCATTTCTGCTGATCGATCTTGTTATTATAAGAAAAAGGAGCTGCGCCGCGCACAGCCCCTCCGGAACCTTCATTCAGCCTATTCTGGTGAGAAGCTGTCCTTGCCGACTCCGCACAGAGGACATTCCCAATCTTCCGGGACATCTTCCCATGCAGTGCCCGGCTCGATCCCGTTATCCGGATCGCCGAGTGCAGGATCATAGACATAGCCGCAAACATCGCAAACGTACTTTTCCATAATCAGTCTCCTTTGTTTCTCTCAATTCGGACGACGTCCTGTCTAACCCGATTGTACCACATTTGAAATGAATGTCCACCATTTTCTTCACGGTATGCTATAATAGGGTATCATGCCGGCTGAGCCGGCCACGGAGGTCCTGATGAAAAAATCTTACAGCCCGCTGCAGCATTTCCTGGCGGTCCTGATCGCCCTGCTGCTGCTCTTTATCCTGCTCATCACCGCCACGGAGGGCGTCGTCTACCGCACGCCCGGCTGGTTCGAGAAGGAATATACGAAATACGATGTCCTCAGCCACGTCAACGGGGAGATGACGATGGAATCCGCCCTGCAGGTGACGGATGAGTACATGGCTTATCTGCGCGGAGACCGCGCAGATCTCGTCGTGATGACGGAGATCGACGGTCAGACCGTCGAGTTCTTTACCGACCGCGAAAAGGCCCACATGGCGGACGTCCGGGTGCTCTTCATCGGCGCGCTCAAGCTCCGGCGCATCGGGCTTCTGGCCTGCGGCATCCTGCTGGTCCTGCTCCTGATCTCGCTCAGAGGATCCGTTCGCAGGCTGCCGAGACTTCTGCACCGCGACTACACGGTCACCACGCTGGTCGTCGCCGCGATTGCGGGCGTCCTAAGCTACCTGGTCTCGCAGGACTTCACGAAGTACTTCACGATCTTCCACCACATCTTCTTTGACAACGACCTGTGGATCCTGGACCCGCGTAAAGACAATCTGATCAACCTGCTGCCGGAGGGGTTCTTCCGCGACACCGTGGTCATGATCGTCGTGTACTTTGTCTGCCTGGTGATCGCGGCCTGGATCGTGCTCCTGATCCTGCGGAGGCTGACCCGCCCGAAGCCGGAAGCGGGCAAGCACGACGCCCGCTGATCCGCCCGCACGTTAAGGGAGAATTAAGGTTCAGATGGTACCCTGCGGTATACAATCCCCTCAGCAAGGAGAACTGCTATGCGACTGTTATTAGCCGAAGACGAGAAGTCCCTGTCCCGGGCGCTCGTCAAGATCCTCGAACACAGCAATTATTCGGTCGATGCCGCCTACGACGGGGAGGAAGCGCTGGACTTCCTCGATGTCACCGATTACGACGGGATCGTCCTCGATATCATGATGCCGAAGGTCGACGGGCTCACCGTCCTCCGCACGCTTCGCGCGCGCGGCGATCTGACGCCGGTCCTGCTCCTCACCGCGAAGTCCGAGATCGACGATAAGGTCACGGGTCTGGACCTCGGCGCCAACGACTACCTGACCAAGCCGTTCGACGCCAAGGAACTGCTCGCTCGCATCCGGGCGATGACCCGCGTCCAGACAAAGACCGCCGACGCGGTCCTGCGGTTTGGCAATCTCGAACTCGATCAGACCAGCTATACGCTCACCGTGAACGGTCAGTCTCTGACGCTCGCCGGCAAGGAATTCCAGGTGCTGGAGCTCCTGATGAGCAATCCGGGGCAGGTCATCTCGACCGACCGGCTCTGTGAGCGGGTCTGGGGCCTGGCCAGCGACGCGGAGATCGGCATCGTC